>JAIKWF010000046.1 GCA_024685005.1 Lachnospiraceae bacterium | reverse complement strand
CTGGAACGAGGACACGGGTATTGCTGTTATGGATTGCAATGGGCATATTGTTGCCTCAAAAAACGGTCAGAGCCTGGAATGGGAGTGTTCCGTACCGGTAGAAAGCAAGTTTTTTGCGTATTGTCTGCGTTATTCAGACAGCTTGGAAGACTTGATGAAAATGAGCAAGTCAAAAATACCTGCACACTTATATTAAATCTGCGGAAACAAGCGGAGAGATTAATTTTGAGGGAATAAGACGCATATGAGAAAAAAGAACCGTCGTTCAAATCAGAGTGTGAAGAACGCTGTAAAGTTTAATCCGGAAGGCTTCATAGACAGCATGTTCCGTGATGTGGTCAATCTTTTCTCCAATCCTGATCCCGAAATAGACAGTCATTACGCAAAAATACATCTGCGTCACGCTACGGGAATCTTCCGCCAGAGAAGGAAAGAAGCATTGATGCGGCTGTTACCTGTGGTCAGGGCGAAATGTTTTTCTGCAGCGTGCGGAGAATCTGACGAAGACATGACTATCTCTTATTTAAATCATGAATGCTTACCGGGATTTGATTATAACCTGCTTGATGTTTACAGGGATTTCCGTCTCGGCGCAATCATCTGGATCCTGGATAATCTGAAGCGGGCCGGTAATCTGGACAAAGTGCTGGAACATCTACCATATTTTGGTATCAAAGACGATTATCCGTCTTTGCCCAAAAACTTCTATCATCCGTGTTATTCCAATGTAGTGCTTGAGTCCATGATGTATCTGATAACGACAAGGTTCAGAACTTCGGAAATACAGGAAGTAGATAAGGAACTTGCGAACGAGAATATCATCCTTGAAGATAATGCGGAGGGAAGAGAATACAATGCAGCTTTCCAGGAAATAATCGACCTTCTGCCAAAAGATAAGATAGTAGAAGCCTGTGAAGCATTTCATAACAAGGTTCTGGAAGTATGCGAGATCCATCTTAAAGGACTCTATTATCTGATTAATAAAAACTCCTTGTACATGATGAAATTGAAAATAGCAGAAGCAAAAGCCCGGAAATTGATAGATTCCAAAACGTCGAGATTCGTTGGGCCTGTCGCAACTGTTCATACCGGTGTTTCTCAGATTGATCCGTATGATTGTGTTTCAGATTTTTCAGGTATTGAGAGAAAGAAAGCAACTGCAAATACTTTTCATGAATTATTAACGGCTTTGGAAGACGCAACGGTACGGGCTTCCGAAACGACAAGTAAATTTGATTTCGACTTCCACCAGTATTTTTTTAATCCGGAAAAACTCCATGCGATGTTTAATGATGAGGATATGGAAGAAATGTTCCTGAACTTCCAGGTGGGCGACCATATGGCTATGTGCTTCGCCCTTATCTATCTGATTGATCATGGCGATGATTATCCGTGGCTGTTCCGCTCCGGTTGCTGTGTGATGAATGAGTGTCTGTTCGGTCTGCCCTGGAGTATCGGGAAAAAAGAAAAAGGGTTGGAAGAAGAACGTTATTATGATATACGGTTCAAAAAATTTGAATTTACCCCGGAAGGCTGGCTAGATAAACAGTTCAATGAGGTAGATTTTATTTCCAGAAGAAATAACGACAGGGATATCGCTCAGATGTTATATACTCTTACTGGTTGTGTGATACCATACGGAATGCCTAATCCTTTTGATACAAAGGAGTATTTTAAAGGTCTTGGTCTTTCCCCTTATGAATCCGGTTTCGTATCAGGAGCAGCCTATTCACTGTATATGGCTTCAAAACAGGCAAGACTGCCGGAAGAAATAGATAAAAGGATTGAATCGGATGACACAGAAGAATCCGGTACAGAGGAGATCGATGGAAAGGAAGCAAGGAAAGAAGCTGCGATTGCTGACCTTAATGATAAAGTCTCTGAACTTAATAAGACCCGTGAAGAACTGCAGGCTGAGCTGCTGCGGGCGAAGCGTGAAATAAAATGCCTGAAAAGGGCAGCAGCAGATGACAGGAAACTCCATGCAGCAGAAGTGGAACAGAAAGACAGGGAGCTGAACAAGGCCAGACTGGAACACAGGGAGCTGATTGATCTTCGCGAAATGATGTTCAGCCTCCATAACAAAGATACTGCTGAGTCTTCTGAAACCCAGAAAGAATGCGGTATCAAGCTACCTTATGAGACTAAAAAGCGGGTGGTTATATTTGGCGGTCATGAAACATTCCTGAAGCAGATGAAAAGATATCTTCCTGCTGCAAAGTTTGTCGATATTGATAATGTATCCTTTAATCCGGATATTGTGCGTAATGCGGATGTGATCTGGATACAGAACAACCGCATCTCCCATTCGCAGTTTTGGAATGTGTTGAAAGAAGCGCGTAATTACAACATTCAGGTCAGGTATTTCGCATTTGCAAGCGCAGAAAAGTCTGCTATGCAGGTAGTAGAGGATGATATTGCTTCTAACTTATAAAATTTTAGCGAGACACACCGCCTAAAGTGTGTCTCGCTTTTTTACAGATTTAGTCTCAGGTCAACGGCATCATACAGAGCTACTCATAAATAAAACCTGATGCAGTCTTCATCAGGTTTTTCTTTTTTGAAATACGTTTATTTGATATAATAAAAAATGAATAGTACGTTTTTTGAGTGGTGAGATCAGGGGGCGTTATTATGCTTAAGAAACTGTTTTTATTGGCAGTGTTAATTGGTTGTATGATGTTAGCCGGTTGTGATGCGGGGAAAGATTCAGCTTCAAAAAAGCCGGAAACGCCGCCTAAGGAACACGTCTTTACCGTGGCCGGAACAGATATATACCGTCGCACCGGACCGGGGAAAAACTATGTGCCGGATGGCTTTTATAAGCCGGGTGAACGTGTTAAGATTATAGATAAAAGTAACCGGGAGTGGTTCCAGGTAGAAAACCCGGACAACACAAAAACATGGATCATGCATTGGTACATTGCGGAATATGTGTATGGCCAGGACAAGACAAAACCTGAACTGATTATTCTGCCCCGCCAGCTGCCTGGTGAAGTGCCTCATGATATTATGAAAGGAAAGTGCGTTTTTACCAAAGGAGAGATTCAGCTCCACAAGGAAAACCGGAATGACAGCGAAATTATCGGCAAACTGTTGCCGGAAAAACGGTATCAGGTGACGGAATTTGAGACACAATGCGGTTTGAATGGCAATGAAATGGAGGTTGACGGCAAGAAGGCCAAATTGTTGACATACATGGGCGAGGGGCTTTATAAATGTTATATTGACGGGGTAACGCGGACGATCCAGACCGAGACAAATAAAATTGATGTGGGGCAGGACCCGCAGGTATGGGCGAAGGTGAAGACGGAATCTGCAGAAGGCTGGTTCAACGTTGGAGACAACGTAAAACAGATGCATAGAGGCAAATCCACAGGCGTGTTTATCCCGGAGAATTATCCGGCGGATCTGATCTTTTAAAAGGATATTCACGGAACTCAAAAATAATGATTGGTAGGTTTTTGATGTAGATAGTCAAAAGCCAATAAAAGGTTAGATTGGAGTTTCGTATTACTGTCAGAATTTATATATACTGAAGGCAGATCAGACAGCCGGACCAGCTGAAAACCGTCAAAATTTAAGAGTATATGACAGGTATACCCCCGTGAACCCGCACTAGTACCGGGCTCACAGGGGTTTGCTTTACCCGGTTGCAAGAGAGGACATTTGGACACCATAGATGATAGAATTTACATAGTGAAGGATTTAAATGAAAAAGTAACTGTGTGTTTGGAATTGAAAAAAACGTAAAAAAACTTGCATTTACTATTGCAATGAAATTTGGTTCAGTGAAGACTACAAAGCAAAGTACCCGGGCCGGGTCAAACAGACGGCTTCCAAGCTGCCCAGCGGCAAGATCCAGAACACCACGGTCTATACTCTGTTTAAACGTACGCTGGCCAATGGCAGTCCCATCCGGTTGGTAGTACGGGACAGCGGCGGGCTGGTGAAGATCTGCAGCATCAGTTACGGAAACAGATCAGATGTTCCCAGGAACTATGTCTGCTTTTCCTGGGGAGATGGTGAAACCCGGCATGAGCTGAAAAGATTCATCTCATACGCAGAACGCATAGCCTGGAAC
>JAIKWF010000031.1 GCA_024685005.1 Lachnospiraceae bacterium | reverse complement strand
ATCGGTAAGGGCCAGACAGGAAAAAGAGGCCAACGAACTGATCGTGATATCCGAAGGAGAAACGGAAGGCGAATATCTGCCAAAAGAAGAAGCGCAGACAACCACGATCTATGATATCGCTAAAGGTTATATGCGGGTGCCGCTTCTTGCGGAAGTTGAGAAAAACCCTTATAATCTCAATGGCTTTTCCGGAGAAGGGTTGCAGAAACAATATGCGGCAGGAGACGGGAAAAGCGCCAGCGTCGGCATTGATATCTCCAAGTTCCAGGGGGACATCGACTGGCCTGCAGTTGCAGCAAGCGGCGTACAGTACGTGATCATCCGCCTTGGCTCCCGGGGATACGAATCCGGAGAGCTGGTAATGGATGAAAAGTTCAATGAGAATATCGAAGGCGCCCTGGAGGCAGGGCTGAAGGTGGGTGTTTACTTTTTCTCCACTGCCATGGGCGAAAAGGAAGCCAGAGCAGAGGCTGACTTTGTGCTGGATGCCATAGCAGGGTATCAGATCGATATGCCTGTTGTATTTGATACAGAGATCATCACCTATGACAAAGCCAGAAATGCGGACATGACGCCGGGAAGACTGACCCAGGCCACCAAGGCATTTTGCGATCGCATCGCCGGCGCAGGCTATAAACCCATGATCTATGCCAACGCCAAGCGCTTTACCACCATGCTTCACTTGGAGGAGCTGGAGGGCTATGATAAATGGCTGGCGGATTACAGACAGACCCCGGACTATCCCTACATGTTTAAGATGTGGCAGTTTACGGAAAAAGGAAGCGTTCCGGGAATCTCGGGAAATGTGGATATAGACCTGTATTTTAACTGAAAAAGAGGAGAAACCATGCACGACAGACTGACGCAGTCGGATATTGATAAGATGCAAAAAGAGATCGACTACCGGGCGGGAGAGCTGCGGACGGAGCTCATCGAAGCCGTCAAAGTGGCAAGAGCCCAGGGCGATCTGAGCGAAAACTTTGAATACTATGCTGCAAAGCGGGAGAAAAACCGCAATGAAAGCAGGATCCGGTATCTGGAAAACATGATCAAAACAGCCCATATCGTGGAGGACCACTCCGGGGAAGACGAAGTAGGCATGAACACCAAAGTCACCGTCTACCTGGAAGAAGATGATCTGGAAGAGACCTATAAGATCGTAACAACCGTGCGAAGCGACACTTTGAAGGGACTGATCAGTATCGAATCCCCTGTGGGAAAGGCCCTTCTCGGGAAAAAAGTGGGCGACAGAGTGAAGATCACGGTGAACGATGATTACAGCTATTATCTGCAGATCAGAAACATAGACAAAACCGAAGGAGACGAAAACGACAGGATCCGCAGCTACTAAACGCTATAATTGAAGAGGAAGATTGCAATAACATGAACGATATTTATGAAAGCCTGAATGACAAACAACGAGAAGCGGTCACCCATTGCGATGGACCGCTTCTTATTCTGGCGGGAGCAGGCAGCGGAAAAACCAGAGTGCTGACCCACAGAGTAGCCTATCTGATCGCGGAAAAAGGGGTTAATCCCTGGAATATCATGGCCATCACCTTTACCAATAAGGCAGCCCAGGAGATGAGAAGCCGTGTGGACAGACTGGTGGAATACGGAGCTGAAAGCATCTGGGTAGCCACCTTCCATGCCAGCTGCGCCAGGATCCTGCGACGCTTTGCGGACAGACTGGGGTATGACAACAATTTTACCATCTACGATACGGATGATCAGAAGTCGCTGATGAAAGAGGTATGCAAATATCTGCAGATCGACACCAAGCAGCTGAAGGAACGCACCATTTTAAATGCGATTTCTTCCGCCAAAAACGAACTGATCAATGAGACGGAATATGCCAACATCTCTTACGGAGACTACAGCAATACCCGCATTGCCAATGCCTATAAGGAATATCAGAGCAGGTTGAAAAAGAATAATGCCATGGATTTTGACGATCTGATCATGAATACCGTGGCCCTTTTCACCTCCCAGCCGGATGTACTGGCAAGCTATCAGGAGCGGTTTTCCTATGTCTGTGTGGACGAGTATCAGGACACCAACACCGCGCAGTTTAAGCTGGTTTCTCTTTTGGCAGGGGGGAAACGAAATCTTTGCGTGGTGGGTGACGATGATCAGTCCATCTACCGGTTCAGAGGAGCCAACATCCGCAATATCCTTGACTTTGAGCAGGTCTATCCCGATGCGAAGGTGGTACGGCTGGAACAAAACTATCGCTCCACCCAGACCATTCTGGATGCAGCCAACGGAGTCATCGCCAACAATATCGGCCGAAAGGAAAAATCCCTGTGGACAGAAAGCGGCAACGGATCGCTGATCCATTACAGACCCTTTGAAACAGCCCCCATGGAGGCAGAGTTTATTGCAGATGATATTGCAAGAGGCGTAAAAAAAGACGGGAAGAAATACGGTGATTTTGCCGTATTATACAGGACAAATGCCCAGTCCCGTCTGTTGGAAGAATATATGGTGCGGGAAGGCATCCCCTATCAGGTAGTGGGAGGCGTAAATTTCTATGCCAGAAAAGAGATCAAAGACATACTGGCCTATTTAAAGACCATTGTCAGCGGAAGAGATGATCTGGCGGTAAAACGTATCCTGAATGTACCGAAACGCAGCATCGGTGCCACAACGGTGGGAAAGATCGAAACCTACGCTGCCGAAAAGGGCCTGGGATTTTTTGATGCCCTTCTTACGGCAGACGATATACCGGGACTGGGGAAAGCGGCAGAGAAGATCAAAAACTTTACCCTGATGATCCGGTCCTTCCGCAGTAAGGCGGAGGTACTGTCCCTTTCGGACCTTCTGGAAGACATCCTGGACACCACCGGGTATGAAGAGTTTCTGCACGCCGAAAGCGAGACGGAGGAAGAGTTTGACGGACGCATGGAAAACGTGGACGAACTGTTTTCCAAACTGGCAGCCTTTGAACAGGCGGATCCGGAGGCAAATCTGGCATCGTTTCTGGAGGAAGTTGCACTGGTAGCGGATATTGATTCCGTGGGAGAAGATGCAGACCGGGTACTTTTGATGACCATCCACGGGGCAAAGGGCCTGGAATTTGACAGCGTTTATCTGGCCGGCATGGAAGACGGCGTTTTTCCGGGATATATCACCATATCATCCGGCGACAGAGAGGAACTGGAAGAAGAACGAAGACTGGCTTATGTGGCCATCACACGGGCCAGAAAAGAGTTGACCATAAGCTGTGCCAAAGCCCGCATGGTCAGAGGCCAGACCCAGTACAATCCTGTGAGCAGATTCGTACAGGAGATCCCGCCACAGCTGCTGGACAACAGGATCCCGAAACGCAGGAGCCTGCTGGAGGAACCTTTTTCGGATGAGCTCCCCTTTGACCGGGACAGCTCTTATGGAAGTTCCTATGGAGATTCTTTTGGCAGCGGATCCTATGGAAGCAGTTCCTATGGCAGCGGCCGGTCCTATGAAAGGACGGAAAAACCGGAGGCGAAAAAGAGCCTGTTCAAAATCCCTTATGAGACTCCCGGCGGAAGAACCCTTCCCAAGGCAAAGCCCATACCCGTGAAGAAACCGGCCATCACGCCGGCAAAAGCAAAGCCATTCCTGGCGAAAGCAAATGCAATGGGCATGAGTGCCAAATCGTCGCCATCCGGCGGCAGTGTAAACTATGGCGTGGGAGACAGGGTGAGACACGTGAAATTCGGCGAAGGCATCGTTAAAAACATGGAGCCGGGACCGAGAGATACAAAAGTTACCGTTGAGTTTGAGCAATGCGGCACCAAGATCATGTATGCCGCTTTTGCCAAACTGGAAA
>JAIKWF010000022.1 GCA_024685005.1 Lachnospiraceae bacterium | reverse complement strand
TCAGATTCTCGGAGCGGCATCCGGCTAAAAGATGATGAGCTGGAGGAAATGGACAGGATCCTCAATGAAAAGGTTAAAAAGGGGCAGCCTCTTACACACATCCTTTCCACGCATCCGGATCAGTTTGCTGTCTCCTTACGGTCGGTTTATAACTACATAGACCAGGGAGCCATGACCATTCGTAATATTGACCTTCGACGCAGAGCAGGCTACAAAAAGAGACGAAAGAAGCATGCATCCGGCATAGACAACCAGCACTATCGAGAAGGCAGATCCTATGAGGATTTCAAGGCTTTTATGGATGGTAAGCCCTCTTCCATCGTCACCGAGATGGACACCGTCAAGGGCCCGCGAGGTCATGGCCAGGTAATGCTCACAATGATACTCCGCCGCTACAGCATCATGCTGATTTTTATCATGCCGGATTGCAAACAGGAATCCGTTCTACGCTGGATCAACTTCCTGGAATACGGGATAGGTACAGAAGCGTTTAAAAGGCTTTTTAGCGTCCTTTTAACCGATAATGGGGCAGAGTTCAAGTGTGCTGACAGAATCGAGCTGACGGCCGAAATGCTCCTTAGAACGTCGGTTTATTACTGTGATCCGATGGCTTCCTGGCAAAAGCCGCACATAGAGAAGAATCACGAGTATATCCGATACGTGATCCCAAAAGGAGTGAGTCTGAATCCCTTTACCCAGGAGCATATGCGGGTGCTGATGAACCACATCAACAGCACAAAACGCGAAAGCCTTGGCGGAAAGTCACCGTATGAGATGGTCCGCAGCAATGACACCGATATGAGAGACTTGATGAAGCTCTTAAAACTGGAAGAAATACCTGCTGATGAGGTTAATCTTACTCCTTCGCTATTGAAGTTTTGATACATAGCCATAGACTGTAACAGGAAGAATAGCATACCCCGCAGCAGACAGGGTGATGACAACCGGATCCCGTGATCAATTTGTGTTGCGATTACTTTTGCAACGAGGTATCGCAATGCTTGTTTTCCGTGCGCTGTTATTTCAACATATCCAGATTTTATGGGGTGTTTTGGGCATAAAAATATCCCCGGAATTAAATTTCAGGGATATTTTCGTGGTATATGCAGTCAGCGTGTTGCGTTTAGTTTTGCATTCAAGCTCACGTTTTTTTATGCTTTTGCAAATGCTTTTTCATTCTTTCGCAGGCTTTTCTCTGTTTGCTATATTTGCTAGATGCTGTGACAGGTAATAAACCAGTGCATATTCATCATCCTGCCAGATTCTGTGTAATCTTTGCGTAGCACAGATCAGATATCCGAGCAAATGCGCATTCTTTCGGATCTTCATTATGATCACGGAGGACAGATTCCTTTCTTTCAGGATCCTTCCGAAATCCGGATTTATTTTGGATATGGAGTCGATGCTGCTTTCCGTATAGGAATCCTCAACGCATAATCCTCCGATATCGATGCCTGATTTTGCAAAAGAAGGATCCGAGCCGCAGATCATTTTACCGGAAAGATCCGAAAAAAACAGATCTGTAAACCCAAGCTGCTGTTCCATAAATTTAGCCGCTACAGTTAACATGTCGGATATATCAGTGACATTCTCCAGTATTTCAGTCAGCTGCAGCATATTGGAGAAAATTCCAGCTTTGACGGGAGATCTGGCATCAATATTATTGTCAATGTCCTCATGATAAATCATATAGCAATTGCGCCCTCTTCTCTTTCCGAAATAAAGCATTTTATCGACGGTATTAAATAAATCATCAAATTTATCCGCATCATCAGGAAAAAGTGCGCAACCTAAAGTACCCGTCAGGTACAGCTCATTTGGATCAACGGTGATATTTTTTCGAAGTACATTTGAATCGTACATGCCTTTCAGGAAGCACTCCATAGCTGACGGCTGTGTATGCACAAGGTCAATAAGAAGCAGCTCATCTCCGCCAAATCGGCCTACGATACCGGATCCATGTGAATAGGAAGCAAGATCTTTGCTCAGTTTCATCAGGACCTTATCTCCGACTCCGTGCCCATAGGTATCGTTGATTCCTTTGAAATTATCAAGATCCAGAATGGAAAAGGTGAAAGGAATTCCTGCAGCCATGAGGTTTTTGGTAAAATCGATCATATATCCTCTTGACACGATTCCGCACAGAGGATCAAGGATCTCTTCTACATTTACTTCATCCAGAAGCTTGTCAAAATATGAAAACCTGCGAAGGCAGGCCGTATCATAAAGAATCTGGGATAGCCTCTCTTCCGCTTTTCGCTGTGTCACCTCCGTTACATCCATAAAACTTCCCACAAGACCGATGACCTCTCCGTTTTCCCACAAAGGCCTTTTGGAGGCAATAATGTCTCTCTCCTGTCCGCGGATGATGCATTTTCCCGGGACTTTATAGGTGCTTTCACCGTTAAGGACACGAAGTTCGTCCTGCCTGTATGGCTCAGGGTCATTATGCCAGCCCATATCTTCGTCGGTCTTACCGATCAGAACCTGATCGCTTTCAAATCCGTAGAAGTCAAGAAAAGCCCGGTTGACACCCACGAATCTTCGCTCTTTGTCTTTCCAGAAAATACAATCCTGGGCTGAGTTGATTATTTCGTCAAATATCGACGCGTTCATAGCTGATCCTTTCTTGAAAGTATTCCTTGCAATGGATGCATTTCCATTTGTTTACAGTGAATGATCGATCTTATTTCATATTATATCGCATTTTGGTGGCATACACATCAAGAATTTTTCCCAAAATGGGTTCAAAAAACTCCGGTATGCTATTGGCTCATACCGGAGCGGAAGTTTTCTTGTAAGATTTCCTTTAAACTTTCCTGTCATTTTTCAACGAGGATAATATTTAGGAAGCCTTGATCTTATTTTCCGCGTTTTGATACAGATCGTGGGATCGGTATAATACTTCGGACATCTTTGATACCAGCTTTTGCTGCTTTTCGATCTCCTGCTCCACTACTCTGATGGCACCGAGGATATCTCCGTACTGTGAGCCGTTTAGGTTTATGGAGGATAATTTGTTTCTAAGCTGTTTGAGCTGTTTTGCGGTATCTTCCAGTTCGCTTGCTTTGGCTTTCAGGGCAGTCAGGCTGACTTCGAATTTGTGCCGTTTTGCAGTAAGTTCCGTTAAATATCTTCCTGCTGCGGCAAGACCATCCGCCAGGTAATCTTTCAGTTCTTTCAAAAGCTTATCAAGATCTGCCTGAGTTTCGGCCTTATTAGCATCTGTATACTGACCGGTTCCTTTTCCGAAGATCGTGCCGACTTCTCCGGCAAGCCAGTTTACAAGAGCATGCTCAAGCTCATCAGGGAGCAACGGGATCCCGTCATTTACCAACCGGTCCAGTCCGCTTTCCAGTCCTTTGACGAAAGGATTCTGATCCTTGGTCCCGGTATAGATGCCGCCGTCTGTTTTTCCCTGATTCTCTTTCCAAAGAGCATAGGGACTGTGCCAGTTTTCTCCGCTTGTTGTGCCAAGATAGACTGTTTCTCCGGCAACTGTATTCAGCAGGATGTTGACATAGTCTTTATCGCCGCAGATCGATTTGATCTTGGGGGATGCTGCATATACCTGATCGGTGTGATCATCGATAAACTGCCTGTTAAAGCCCTGGCCGTCAAACGATACGCATCTGTCCACCTTGTCGTTATCGGAAAGTATTGTGACATATTGAGCCAGATTACCGCCTTTGGAATGACCTGTTACAGTGATGTTGTTATAATCCAGATCGTTAAAGTAATTCAGCATATTCCGGGAAATATAGGTATCATGATCATATTCTCCGATTACATTATCTCTCCAGGCTTCATACGATCCGCCGGTACCTCTGATCGCAACGGTTGCATCTCCGTCCTGATCCACAAAGCAGGATGCTCTAAGGCCCGTATCTTCTATGGACTTCTCCATTCTGAGGTTGCAAAGGGTCTCATCCTCCAAAATGGCACGGGCGATCTCCTGTACCTGCTCGGGATGATCCTCAAAGCCGCCTGAAAACAGATGCTGCGGATCCGTATCTTTATTGTAGTCCTGCGCATCCGCCAGCAGGTTTTCACAAATATCCTCTACGGTTTTACCTTCTGCATCGGCAGATCCCTGATAATACATCAGGTTGTCAAGTAATAATAATTGTTCTTCGGTTAATTCGGCCATATCCCACTCTCCTGCTTCATAGATAAATTGCGCTCAGCACAGATTCTTACATACAATGTCTTGGGTTCTTAAAGGTTATTTCTCCGTTATCGATCCTTACGGTATCGTCGCTGTAGTATTTGTCACCGTCAGGATCCCAGGATTTGACGGTATAATCCAAAAAATCGGATTGGGTTTTACGTTCCATTCCGTCGAAAATTTCATCGTTTACGGTATAGAATTTAAAGAACCAGTTTTGATGCTTTTCTGTCATACGATCCATGATCCGGTGAAGCTTTTCTTCGTATTCGTTTCTGCTTAAGGAAGGATCATATTTTATATACACATGTGAGGTGATGCGGTATCTGTCTTCCTCGGAAAAAAAGTCATCCAGAGTGCTGTCTTTTCCCAGACTGTCTTTGATCCGCTTATGTTCAAGCCCCATCAGAACCTTCACATCCGGGAACTCACTTTCCATGAGCTCCAGAATATAGGCTTCCACCTGAGGACGGATCAGATAACCGAAGTAGTCATCTCCGAAGTGTACGCCGCCTTCTTTTATAACAAAAATGTGGGCATATTCCTTCAGATCCCTGTCCATTTCGTCGGTGTAGCAAAACACTTCATCTGTTGTGGATAGATAGTCGCTCAGTTCGTATCCTTCCATGGTAAAATCTTTATCATACTTTTCTTCTATGTACTTCATGGCATCTTCTGCCATAACCTGATAATTCTCGGTCTTTAAGTTCATACCACAACCAACCTCCGTGATTCCTGTTATTGCCGCGATCATTAGTGCAATTACTCGTTTTTTCATACCCTGTACCTCATGTTAATACTGTATCATAAGCTGCGCTCCTTTTGTGAAAAATGCGACGAACGGTTCATTTGAGACGACGAATTGTATTTTTCCAGAGAAAACATCCCTGAGAGGTTTCCCAGGGATGTTTTGGCTTGTTATTTGCTTTTGGGTTTGAACATTATGCTTTTAAGGTTATAATTTTTGTGAGCTTATTTTTCCGGATCATGGTCTTGTAATCCGCAAGAAGCTTCTTTGGTACCTTCAGCGTTACTTTCTTCTTTGTGCCGGCAAAGGCTTTTTTATGGATTTTTATGACTTTCTTTCCGGTGCATTTAACGTCCTTGAGTTTTTTACAGTTTTTAAATGCATTCTTAGACACCGTGGTAACGTTCTTTCCGAGTTTTACGTGCTTCAGCGTCTTTTTGTTTTTGGAAAAGGCATTTGCTTTTACGCTTGTTATCTGATAGACAGTGCCTTTGTAGGTGATGGTGGCGGGAATTGTGGCTTTTCCCTTTTTCACAGCTACCTGGGTGGCAGCTGCTTCTTTTTTATCGCCTACATTGGTGATCTCAAATTCGCATCCGGTCTTTTCATCGGTACCTTTGTCATGCACTGCGGCAGGGGCTTGATCCGTATTACCGGTACCTGATCCTGCACTTCCATTGCCGCCATTGCTGCCGTTGCCACCGTTTCCGTTGCCGCCGGGATTCTGGGTGCCGGGACCTGAAGGACCGGGGGTTACGGGATCGGGATCTACCGGGTCGGGAGTATCGGGATTATCAGGATTGGAGGATCCGCTTCCGAAGTTTGCTTCCTTCATGGCGATCATCCTGCCGGTTCCGCCGGGCTTGCTGCCATTCCAGCAGACAGTCACCCCTTCTCTTGTATGAATGATCAGAGCGTTATTTACGAAGGTTCCGTAGTTGTTTACGGTTGGAGGAAGATAGCGATCTTCGTTATATCCCTGATTTAATACAAGAGAAATGCTGTTTTGCGTTTTTTTCGTATCCAGGTAATCCAAATTGATGGTTCCGTTGTTTTGCAAAACCACGTCCTCATCATCCATCTGGATTCCGATGGTATCGGGACCTGTTTTTACATTGATGATGCCGCCCCTTTCGTTGGTAATGGTGGAGTACACCTTTTCACTGCAGGAGACTTCGCTAAGTCCGGTGGATTTTGCCGGATCATAAAACAGATGGTTGATATAAAGGCCGCAGCCTTTGGTAACATTCAGGTCGATTTTTCCGCTGTTAAACAGTCTTGCACTGTACATTTTCAGACCGCCGCCCACCTGGGAGCTGTGGAATGTGTTGCTTAATGCATCACTGTATTTACTGTTAATGGTGAGCTGGCCAAAATTGAAAAATGTAGCATTTTGGATCTCAAAGGGGAAGCATTCGTAAATCTTTGTGGCATCCGAATCAAAGGTGATGGAACCGTTGTTGATAAAAGGCAGATGCGCATTAAAATCCGTCTGATAGGAACTGTTTGAAACCGTGCTGATATCCAGCTGGGACTGACCGCTCATGCGGATGGTTCCGTTATTGCGCTTGATGGCATAAAACAAATTATCCTGTTCTGCTTTCGGATACATGCCATCCGACTGGTTCGCCACATCCCCCGTAACAATGTTGATCTTTCCGTAGGTGCCATTGATCACGCCGCTTTTGGCATTGAAAAATACGCCGGTCACTGCCATACCTTCATGTTCCGGACTGGTGGGATTTGCGGACGGATTCATGTTGATGGTGCCGTAGTTAAACAGGGAGTTTAATTCCATTCTGCAGGTATCGTCAATCGTAACGTCACCTTCCGGCTGAACAGCCAAAAAGGCATACTGCAGATCAGCGTTGTTCCGGAGGGTCAGTTTTCCGCCGCTTTGCACAGTGATGGGACGGTTATAGCCGTTGTAATAGGATGGATCACTGTTGGCGCAGCACGCAAATTCCACCTGATCAAGGACCAGCTCTCCCCCATCTTTGATGATGATCACATCGTAGGTTCCATTGCTATGGTCCATGGAAGTATGGGATAATTGTGTGTTCTTGCGATATTCATTGGTATAACCGTAGTCGCCGCAAGCTTCGGGATCCAGGGTGATCTTACTGTCTATGAGCAATGTCTCTTTTGTATTATCACAGATCTTTTCAGCCAGATCGGCACCGGAGGTAACGGTGATTTGTGTGCCGTTGTAGTTATTTTGGACATCCTGGTTTACGAATGCGGGATATAAAACGGTGGGCTTGTCGATGGTTACATTGGTCGCAGACCGGCCTGCTCCTTCGACAATCCATCCGGCGAAAAGATAGCCGCCGGCTTCCACTTCGTCTTTTCCGAGATATTTTCCGGCAAACAGATAGGGCAGGCTGCAACCCGAACTGTCAAAGCTTCCGGCAGGCTGAACGTAGGGCTCCGGCAGCTGCATTACCTCAACGGGACCCTGGATGAAGGAAATTGTATAGAAATCCCGGGCCTTGAAGTTAGCAGGGCTTCCGGAGGAAAAATTGAAATTTCTCGTGGTTATGGAGAAGGATTCATCAAAAACGGAAGTCGTTCCGGCTTTGTAGAAACGAATATATCCGTTTGGAAGATAACCCTCCTCTGCCGTGCTTATGTCGATTACATAGTAGTCCGGATAAGTGGTATCCTTTGATAGCTTATAAAAACCGTTTTCTTCGGACAAAGTCATGCCGGAATTTCTGCTCGTCCCGTTCTGATAATAAATCTCATACTCTTCTGCAGTTTTGTTGATCAGTTGATCGTCAAGATTGAATTGCAGCAGAGCGTTGTCATTCCCTGCCAGAGTTGTCAGGTATGCTTTGAAGGTATCCGTCATATTGCCGTTTTCGTCAAAAGCAGGATTCGTTGCCTCGGCATATACCTTTGTGAACAACCATGCAGGCAGCAATGATTCGGGTGAAAATGTGCAGAGTATTGCAGATATAAAACAGAGCAGAAAAAGGGAACGCGTGAAAATGGATCGGCCATTTGGTTTACACATGATGGAACCTCCTTTTTTGTTGAGAAACGCATGGTTAACCACAATAGTCTGTGAAAATGCTGTTGACTGAAATGATTAGAAACCGAGAGTGTCATTTACCAGGATCACATGAATACGTCCTTCGTGCTTGGAATAGCGGGTGATGAGAAACTGACAGCATATGGTATCCGGCGATTTGCAATCCATGCATGCACCGGTCTTGCTGCAGGGGGTATTCAATCCAAAGCGCTGCGCGTTAATGGGGGCAGCAACGTTTCTGGCACGCTTCATGGCGCTGTCCGTGTCATTGCATACCTTGTTCATGCCCACGATGAAGATCACCTTCTTCGGGCCAAATGCAAGCGCTGAGACGCGGTTTGAGTTGCCGTCGATATTAACCAGCACGCCATCCTCTGTCATTGCATTGACAGAGGAAAGATAACAATCCGCATCGAAGACCTGACGATAGGCGTCGCGGGGATCTTCATAGCTGTAGCGGTCTATAAAATTGTAATCACCGTTTTTCAGCGCTTCGACGAGTCCAATCTCATGAGCACTCATGCAGCCACCCATGGTGATCGTGCTTTTTTCAGGGATAAGTTCCAAAGCAATCTTCAGCGCCTCTTTCTGATTCGCCGCATAGTAACCGGTCATATTTCTCGATTCTAGCCCTTTTATGACCTTTTGCGCCAGCAATTCGTTCCGTTTCGTGATGTTTTCGTTCATGTCTGCTGCCTCCCTCTCTGAAATTGTATAGTATTCATTTTGAAATACCGTTTTATCCTTTACTTTGTATAGTATCATACGTGGATGCATTTGCAAATAAAAAACCACCCTGCGAATGTTACTTCGCAGGGCGGCAATTCATGCTAAACGAAAATATTGTACCTCAGGC
Source organism: Lachnospiraceae bacterium (assembly GCA_024685005.1). Taxonomy (GTDB): domain Bacteria; phylum Bacillota; class Clostridia; order Lachnospirales; family Lachnospiraceae; genus RGIG7926. Next base: position 14,950 of record JAIKWF010000022.1, on the reverse strand, counting down.
TTCTTAGAACTTGCCAGCCTTTGCAGCTTCTTCGATAGATACGGCTACGGATACGGTAGCACCTACCATGGGGTTGTTACCCATACCGATCAGACCCATCATCTCAACGTGAGCCGGAACGGAGGAAGAACCTGCGAACTGAGCGCTGCTGTGCATACGGCCAAGGGTATCGGTAAAGCCGTAGGAAGCAGGACCTGCAGCCATGTTATCGGGATGCAGGGTACGTCCTGTACCGCCGCCGGAAGCAACGGAGAAGTACTTCTTACCAGCCTCTACTCTTTCCTTCTTGTAGGTTCCGGCAACGGGATGCTGGAATCTGGTAGGATTGGTGGAGTTACCGGTGATGGAAACGTCTACGTTCTCCTTCCACATGATGGCAACGCCTTCGGGAACGGAGTTTGCACCGTAGCAGTTAACTTTGGAGCGAAGTCCTTCGGAGTAAGCGATACGGTTTACTTCTTTCACTTCGTTCTTGTAAGGATCATACTCGGTCTCAACGAAGGTGAATCCGTTGATACGGGAAATGATCTGTGCAGCATCTTTTCCAAGTCCGTTCAGGATAACGCGAAGGGGTTTCTGACGAACCTTGTTAGCCTTCTCGGCGATACCGATAGCACCCTCTGCTGCTGCAAAGGACTCATGGCCTGCCAGGAATGCGAAGCACTCGGTATCCTCTTCCAAAAGCATTTTGCCCAGGTTACCATGTCCAAGACCTACCTTACGGGTATCTGCAACGGAACCGGGAATGCAGAATGCCTGAAGTCCTTCACCGATAGCAGCTGCAGCTTCAGAAGCTTTCTTGCAGCCCTTCTTGATCGCAATGGCAGCACCTACGGTGTATGCCCAGCAAGCATTCTCAAAACAGATGGGCTGGATCTTTTTAACTGCTTCATAAACATCCAGACCTGCATCTTTAGTGATCTTTTCAGCTTCCTCAAGAGAAGCGATTCCATAATTATTTAATACAGAATTGATCTGATCAATTCTTCTTTCGTATGATTCGAATAAAGCCATTATGTCTTTCCCTCCTCTGTCCTTATTTCACTTCTTCATCAGTTCTCGGATCAATGATACGAACGGCATCGTCTACACGTCCATACTGACCACAAGCTTTTTTGTAAGCTTCGTTGGGCTCGTCACCCTTCTTGATAAAGTCAGTCATCTTACCGAGGCTGACAAATTTGTAACCGATGATCTGGTCATCTTTATCCAGGGCAATACCGGTAACGTAACCTTCTGCCATTTCCAGATAACGGGGACCTTTCTTTAAGGTAGAGTACATGGTACCAACCTGGGAGCGAAGACCTTTACCAAGGTCCTCAAGGCCTGCACCAACGGGAAGTCCGTCCTCAGAGAAAGCAGACTGGCTGCGGCCGTAAACGATCTGCAGGAAAAGCTCTCTCATAGCGGTGTTGATAGCATCGCAAACAAGGTCAGTGTTCAGTGCTTCCATAACAGTAAGTCCGGGCAGGATCTCTGCAGCCATAGCTGCGGAATGAGTCATACCGGAGCAACCGATGGTCTCAACCAGTGCTTCCTGGATGATACCCTCCTTAACGTTCAGGGACAGCTTGCAGGCACCCTGCTGAGGTGCACACCAGCCCACACCGTGTGTGAAACCGGAAATGTCTTTCACTTCCTTGGCCTGAACCCAATTTGCTTCCTCCGGTATCGGAGCACATCCGTGATGTACGCCCTGGGCTACCGGACACATTTCTTCAACTTCTTTTGAATAAGTCATGTGTATTACTCCTTTCGGTGATGTTTATTTATGAAGCATCACATTTGCGATGCAATCATGCTTGTTTAGGCTCTCATCTCCATAGCGCCCTTCGGCATGGGCTTCTTGATCTTGACTTTTTCCGTCAGTTTGCCGTTTGACTTCATGATCATATTGTCAGCGATGACACCGCGAACGTTTAAAGTAGGATAAATGCTGACGTTCTTACCTATGAGGGTGCCGGGATTGAGTACGGTGTTGCATCCCACCTGGGAATAATCACCGATCACCGCGCCGAACTTACGAAGCTTGGTATCGATCTTGCCTAAGGGGAAAGATACCTCTACGTTTGTTTTGTCATTTTTAATATTGGAGGTGATGGCACCGGCTCCCATATGGGCTTTGTAGCCTAAGATACTGTCGCCTACATAGTTGAAATGCGGTACTTCACACTCATCGAAGATGATGCTGTTCTTCAGCTCAACGGAATTACCGATGACACAGGAAGCGCCTACCACTACATTGCCGCGGATAAAAGCGCAATGACGAACCTGTGTGCCCGGTCCTATGATACAGGGACCTGAAATGGAGGCAGTAGGTGCTACGTCAGCCGTCTGATGGATCCATACATCATACCCATGCTTGATGTATTCCGCGCCCAAATAAGGGCCAAGGCCCTTGATGAATTCACCGATGAGTGGAAGCACACCCCAGGGATTCTCCGCAGCATCAAATAGCGGACTCGCTATGGTGTGGCTCAGATCCACAAATTTGTCAACTTTAAAAATCTCCATTACAATTCCCTCCGTTTTTCCTTTTTGCCTCATAAGGCATTATTTGGATTTTTTCTTTTTACCCTTTTGGTAGTAAGCAGCGGAACGCCTGATCATTCCCGTGATCCGGGCTTTTTCATTATTCCCCTTCACCTGGTCTATCCTCTGCCTGATAAAGTCATATAATTTGGTACTGTATTCTTCTGACGTGATCTTGCCGGCGGCGACCTGATCCAGCCCCATCTCCCAGCTTGCGGTCATCTTCGGCGACAGCATCACCGGCATGCTCAGTCCTACTACATAGTAGATACTCTCTCCGTAAAATGTGGGTGTGTAGATCTGGGTCTTTTTATTCAGCGCCAGATATTCATTGGTCACCAGCTTTTTGAGGATCTCTGCTCTTGTGGCCGAAGTTCCGATACCGCTTCCCTTGATCTGGGCTCGAAGTTCCTCGTCTTCGATAAACTGCCCGGCGTTTTCCATGGCCAGGATCAGCGAACCGGAATTATACCGTTTCGGCGGAGAGGTTTCACCCTCTTTTATTTCAAAGCTGTCTATTCCTATTATATCATTTTTTTTCATGGATGAAAGATAATTTATAAAATTCTCGTCACAAACTATCTCTTCCTGTTTTTCATCGTCTTTCTGATCCTTCTCCGGCTCTTCGACCTCCCCGTCGGAAGGCACTTTTTTGGCTTTAAAAAAGCTGTCCTGGAAGATTTTCTGCCAGCCTTCTTCGGTTAATACCTTAAATGTGGCAAAAAAACGTTCCTCCATGCGGCTGCAGGTCAGGGTGACCTTGGTATACTTTGCATCCGGACAAAAGATCGCCAGAAAACGCCGAAGGATCAGCTCGTATACTTTTCCCTGAATGCCGGTGAGGGCTGCGGCTTTTGCCACATCGGCGCCGGTTGGGATGATGGCGTAGTGATCGGTGATCTGTTTGTCATTGACATACTTGGTCTTAGCCAGATTCTGGTAGGTCTTTTTTTCCAGAATGTATTTCACATAAGGCGCCATACCCGGATAAGCGGAAAGGGGCGATATGTTTTTGGTGATCTCCTTTGCCACCGCACTGGACAGAACTCTGGCATCGGTTCTGGGATAAGTGGTAAGCCTCTTTTCATACAATTCTTGAGCTACCTGCAGCGTCTGGTCGGGCGAAAGCTTAAACAGTCTGGAGCAGTCGTTTTGAAGCTCCGCCAGATTGTATAAAAGCGGCGGCTTCTTCACTTCGTTTTTCTTTTCGCTTTTCTCCAAAACCGCCTGCAGCGGCGGATCCTGGGAAAGCTTCTCGATCAGCGCCTGGGCATCTTCCTTTTTGCTGAATCCGTTTTCTTTGTACAGAAGGGGGGATTCAAAGTAGGCAGATCCTTTTACGGCGCGCCATTCAGCTTTGACGGTGGATTCCTGCAGTTTCAGGTTTGCCAGTACCCTGTAAAAGGGGGTCTTTTGAAAATTGCGGATCTCCAGCTCTCTTTTTACGACCATTCCCAGTACGCAGGTCATGACACGGCCCACGGAGATGGTGACTTTCTTGCGGTCAAGGCATTCCTGCAGGGTGTACCGGTATTTCAGTGTCAGGGCCCGGGAAAAATTGATTCCCATGAGGTAATCCTCAATGGCCCGAAGGTAAGCAGCATCGGAAAGATGATCATAGGCGGAAAGGTCTTTGGCCTCTTCTATGCCCCGGATGATCTCATCTTCTGTCTGGGAGTCGATCCATACTCTTTTTTTGATTTTATCGCCAACCCCTGCCATCTGGTCCACCAGACGGTAAATGTACTCTCCTTCCCGTCCGGAGTCGGTGCAGACATAAATGATTTCCACATCGCTTTGCGTCAGGAGTCCTTTGACGATCTGAAACTGTTTTTTGGCACTGTCTATGACTTCGTAAAGGAATTTGTCGGGAATAAAGGGCAGAGGGTCCATCTGCCAGTTCTTCCAGGCTTCATCATAGACTTCCGGGTAACTCATGGTCACCAGATGACCGAAGCACCATGTGACAAGGCACCGGTCCGATTCCATATAGCCGTCTCTGTTTGAAAATTTTATGCCGCGTCTGTTTGTCAGCGTTTCCGCAAATTGTCTGGCGACGCTGGGTTTTTCCGCTATGTAGATCTCTTTCCCCATAGATTAGAGTGATTCTCCTTGTGATAGGGCTTTTTCAGGAAAGCCAATCCTGAATGGTAAGCAGGGTGATGTTTTCCTTCACCTTTGCCTCCAGACAGATCTTTTCATCAAAACCGTCCCTTGCAAACAGATAGATCAGGTCCCTGGGGACCTTAGCCGAGGCGATGGTGCGCAGGGCGTTTTCGTAGAACTCATAGGTCATGTAGGGCTTGTCATAGCAACAGAACGCGCAAACGCTTCTCTCCTGGTCTTCATCCATGGCAAGAAAATCGATATAACCTTCTTTGCCGTCAAACAAACCGGTCTCATCCACCTCAAAGGGGAAATCATCCGACATAATGAGCTGCTGCATATAGCCCTGACAGATCTTGGAAAAACAGGGTCTGCAGTAATCTTCCAGATAATTTTTGATGTAAGTATCGTAGAATGCTTCCGGGCTCATTGATTCCTGCATGCTTCTGTTGGGATACAGAAAGCGGAACCAGAAGTTACAGAACGGATTGCTGATCTTATAGATCCCCTTCCTTTGCATCTGACTGCCTCTGGTATCCAGAGAAAAGACTTTTTCGGCAAACTCCAGTTCCATAAGGTTTTTGATATAGACGCTGATCTTGGCACGGGAAAATCCCGTATGCTCGTAAATCTGCCCCAGTTTGTCCATACCACCGGCTAAAGCTGATAATATGGAGTAGTATACGCTTCCTTCCCGTACAGCGCTTGAAACAATGCTCTCGCCTTCGATATAAAGCTCACTGCCGGAAGTCAGAATCTGATTGCAGATATTCTGCTTTATGGTCAGGGCAGGGTCAAAATGGCGCCACAAACCCGGCACGCCGCCCAGTATGCCGTATAAAGCGATCTTTTCTTCCGGGGTATAGTTCGGAAAGGCGCGGGATAATGCGGAAAATTCCAGATCTCTCATTTTGATAAATGCCGAGATGGAAAGGGCTGCTTTTCCCATACGGGATACCATCTGGTTCTCCACAAAGCTGACGGAAGAACAGCACAAAATGATGAGAAATTGTTTTTCGCTTTCACTTGAAAGAAGTGTGCAGGCAGCATCCATAAAATCCGGACCTGCTTTGACGAGATGATCAAATTCATCTATGATCAGGACTTTTTTTGTCTGACAGCTTTTTGCAAAAGTGTCCATCAGTTCCTGATAAGAGGGATAAGGACTTACGGAAATGCCGCAGTTCTGGAACTGCCTGGCCATAAGATACTGCTGCTGTCTCTGGCTTGCTTCATCCGCAAGATAATAGAGATGCTCCTTGTCCTTGATAAAGTCCATGACAAGAGTGGTCTTACCGATATGCTTTTGTCCGTACAATACTACAAGCCGGCTGCCCTGCTGGGCATAGAGCTCGTTTAAGTATTGGAATTCCCTGTCACGTCCCAAATTCATTACTAAAAGTGATCCCTTCAAAACATTACGAACTTAATTCTACCAACAGCTCCTCAATCTTAAACCCGGGCATGGGTTTTCCTAAAAGATACCCCTGAATGTTATCGCATTCGATGCTCTGGAGGTATTCAAACTGCTGGTTATTCTCCACGCCCTCTGCCACGGTTTCGAAACCGAGCTTTTTCACCATGGAGATAATTGACTCCGTGATGATCCTGGTGGAGGAATCGTCGATCACGGTGTCGATAAAGGATTTATCGATCTTCAGCGTATCGATGGGAAGATTCTTCAGATAGGATAAAGAAGAATATCCCGTTCCGAAATCATCCAGTGAGATCTTGATGCCGTGCTCACGCAGTCTGTGCATATAATCCAGTACGGAATCCAGATCGTCGATGAGAACGCTCTCCGTGATCTCCAGCTCCAGATAAGCCGGATTGATCTCATATTCTTCGATGAGATCAAAGAGGGTGTCAAGGAAATCATCCTGCTTAAACTGCATGGCGGAAATATTAACGGAAAGCACAAGCTTGTAATCAAAATGCTTCATCCAGCCGGAATATACACTGAGGGCTTCTTCCAGCACCCATCTGCCGATGGGCTGGATCAGACCGTCCCGCTCTGCAAGGGGAATGAATCTGGCAGGGCTGATATAATAGCCTTCCTGATGTTTCCAGCGGATCAGGGCTTCCACGCCTCTGAGTTTTTTGGTCAGTGCATCATACTGGGGCTGATAATACAGCTCGAAGGCATTTTCCTCCAGGGCATGCTTTAAGTCGTTTTCCAAAGCAATGTTGTGCATGAAATCATCCAGCACAGGTGCCTCGAAGAAATAGATCATGCCGGTTTCGGATTTGCGCTTCTGCTCCAAAACGATCTCTGCGCAATTGATCAGGTCCACGGAATTCTTGGCAGATTCCGGATATCTGGCTTCCCCCGCACTTACGGTGATGTTGATGTCCGTACGTCCTGTAATGGGGATCGGGCGCTTTAAATACCTGGAAAGATCATCGAAAAACTCCAGACCTTTCTTGGCCGGCTGATTATAAAAAGCCATAAAGTATACACTGGAATGGAAATGGGAAACCAGACAATCCTCAGCCTGGAAGCCTCTTAAATGGAAGCCCAGATTCTGGAGGATCTCATCTCCCGCGATCATGCCGAGACCATCGTTTAAGGTCTTGAAATCATCGATCTTCAGACAGAGCATTTCGATGGTGGCATTTTCTTCCTGGGCTTTTCTGACCCAGTCAGACAGCAGACGCACGAAATAATTGCGGTTATACAGACCGGTCAGTGAATCATAGTACGCCATATAGCGCAGATTCTCGGTTTGCTCTTTTTCTTTGGTGGCATCATGAAAACGAATGATCTTTTCGCTTGGTTTGGACTTGCCTTCGTAGGATACGGTGACCTCGATCCCCACCCATTTTCCGGTGCGCATTCTGCACTCGCAGGAAAGGGATTCCTTTCCTTCTTTTTCCGGATACAGGGTGTTTTCCAGAGTCTGATGACCTTCCGGAAGGAACATCTCGATCATGTGATTCAGATCCTCTTCTTTTTCGATCATGAAATCGAAGAAATGATCATAATTTCCAAGCGCTTCAAAATGATCTTTGTCAAAATCGTAATACAAAAAAGTGTTGGCAGATGTTCCGCAGATCATACGGAACATCTTGTCATTGTCCAACAGCTTTTGATTCATGGAATTCAACAAAGATAACTGATAATTCATTTCATCCATTGTATGTGCCCTTTAAAAAACAATTAGCTTTTCAGTTCTTAGGTCCGATCAGTCCTTTATCTTTAAGCAGTTCGGCACAAAGTACAGCACCGCCTGCCGCTCCCCTCAATGTGTTATGAGAAAGACCGACAAACTTCCAGTCATAAATGGAATCTTCTCTGAGTCTTCCGACGGAAACCCCCATTCCGCCTTCGTAATCTACATCCAAAGCTACCTGCGGTCTGTTATCCTCTTCCATATAGCGGATGAACTGCTTCGGAGCGCTGGGCAGGTTATGCTCCTGGGGATAACCCTTCAGAGATTCCATAGCCGCAATAAGCTCTTCTTTGGTAGCTTTTTTACGAAGCTTCACAAATACTGCCGCGGTATGACCGTTTAATACGGGAACGCGGATGCATTGGCAGGAGATCTTGGGCTCAGCAGCTTTTTCGATCTTACCGTCTGCAACAGTTCCGAATACTTTCAAAGGCTCCTGCTCGCTCTTTTCTTCCTCGCCGCCGATGTAAGGAATGATGTTTTCCTTCATCTCAGGCCAGTCTTTAAAGGTCTTGCCGGCACCGGAGATCGCCTGATAGGTGGTGGCGATAACTTCATAGGGCTCCCACTGTCTCCATGCATACAGTACAGGAGTGTAGCTCTGGATGGAACAGTTGGGTTTTACGGCGATAAAGCCCTTTGTGGTACCCAGTCTCTTTTTCTGTGCTTCAATGATGGCAGTGTGATCATCATTGATCTCGGGGATGATCATGGGAACATCCTCTGTCCAGCGATGAGCGGAATTGTTGGAGACCACGGGGGTTTCGGTTTTCGCATAAGCTTCTTCAATTGCCCGGATCTCATCCTTTGTCATGTCCACTGCGGAGAAAACAAAGTCAACCTGGGAAGCAACAGCTTCTACTTCATTGACATTTTTTACAATGATATCTTTTACAGCTTCGGGCATGGGAGTGGTCATCTTCCAACGATCTCCCACAGCGTCCTCATATCGCTTACCGGCTGAACGGGGGCTGGCTGCAATGGTGGTTACTTCAAACCAGGGATGATTCTCCAGAATGGAGATAAAGCGCTGCCCTACCATACCGGTTCCGCCTAAGATACCTACTTTCAGTTTTTCACTCATGATACTTCACTCCTCTTTTTCTTTTTCAGTCCGCCAGATATTCTTCGTATACAGCCATAACCTTTTCCATGGCCTGTGGAGAGGGAGCACCGATGGTCTGCCTCTTTTCCACGCAGGTCTTCAGACTGATGGCATCAAAAACGTCTTCTTCAAAGACGGGACTGATCTCTTTTAACTCATCAAGGCTCATATCGTCAATTGCCTTGCCGGCAGCAATGCAGGTGAGCACCAGCTTGCCGATGATGCTGTGGGCATCCCGGAAGGGAACCCCTTTCATTACCAGATAATCGGCGGCGTCTGTTGCATTGGTAAATCCGCCGGTGGCGCTTTTTTCCATCTGGGGTTTGTTAAACTTCGTGGTGGCCAGCATACCGGTAAAAAGCTTAATGCAGCCGTTTGCCGTATCCATGGCATCGAAGGAAACCTCCTTATCCTCCTGCATGTCTTTGTTGTAAGCAAGGGGAAGGCCCTTCATGGTTGTAAGAAGGCTTGTCAGTGCGCCATAGACCCTGCCGGTCTTGCCTCTTACAAGCTCTGCGATATCGGGGTTTTTCTTCTGGGGCATGATGCTGGAACCGGTGGAATAGGCATCATCGATCTCCACAAAACGGTATTCGTTGGTGTTCCAGATAATGAATTCTTCGCAGAATCTGGAAAGATGCATCATGATCAGAGAAAGGGCGGCCATGTATTCCACCAGGTAATCTCTGTCTGCCACAGAATCCATACTGTTTAAGGTGGGACCGTCAAAGCCCAGAAGCTCTGCGGTCATATTGCGATCCAAAGGATAGGTGGTACCTGCCAGAGCACCGCTTCCCAAAGGACAAAGGTTCATCCTTTTGCGGATATCGGCAAGTCTGCTCCGATCCCTTGTGAACATTTCAAAATAAGCACCCAAATGGTGGGCCAACGTCAGGGGCTGGGCCTTTTGCAAATGGGTAAAACCGGGCATATAGGTATTGATATGCTCTTTCATCAGAGAAAGCAGCACCTTCTGCAGATCCTTTAACAATCCGTCGGTCTCTTCCACCGTTTTTCTGGTGTAAAGCTTCATGTCCAGAGCCACCTGGTCATTGCGGCTGCGTCCGGTGTGAAGCTTTTTGCCCACATCACCGATGCGGTCAATGAGATTGGCTTCCACAAAACTGTGGACATCCTCGTATTCATCGGTAATGGGAAGGGCGCAGCTTTTGGTATCCTCTAAAATGGAGGTCAGACCCTCCAGGATCCTGTCACGCTCTTCATTTGTCAGGATGCCGGCGGATGCCAGCATGGTGACGTGAGCTTTGCTGCCTTCGATATCTTCGTCTAATAGTCTTTTGTCAAAATAGATGGATGCATTAAACTGCTCCACGTCTTTCTCGGTGTGTTTGGTAAATCTACCGCCCCAAAGCTGTGCCAATGTACTCTCCTTTACCGGAATCAGGTAAGATTCCTTATATCATCTTTTAATTTTCTTAAGAATTATCAAGATATTCTAGCATAAGAATTCCGATAATTCAAGATGGAAACTACGATTCCTTCCCTTTGCCCCGGGCTGTGATGATCCACGGTGCAGGCTGGATCTCAAAGACATTGCGGCTGTTAAGTTTGGAAACGGAAATCTGGATGATGCTGATGTCCGAAATACCGTATTTTTCAAGGATGGGACGGATGGAGCCGGCCAGCTCGAAATCCAGGGTGTAAATCACAAATTCCATATCGGGATTGACCTTTGTCATATAAGCAAGCTCCTGCTCAAAGCTGGCGGAAGCCACCATCATACAGGCCTCGGGAACGGGAAGGTTTGCCATGGTATCCTCGCCCACGTGATCTACGATCTCAATATTGGTCAGTCCGAAGCGGCTGACGTTTTCTTCCATGGTTTCTCTGTCACGCTCTTTATATTCCACGGCAATGACGGTACCCTCGCCGGCCATCATGGCAGCCTCCACCACAATGGATTCGCCTGAGATGACGCAGATGTTTTTGGTTTCGTTGATCTGCATCTTGGAAAGGATCACGGAGCGGATCTCGGATCCCACGTATTTTACGGAGCCCATGGCAAATTTGGTATTGTCCATACCAAAGCGCAGCGTGGAGCGGGCGTTGGGGTTTCGTACGATCATACCGGCGGAGGCGTTGATGCCGCGGTCGATCATTTCGTTTACTTTATTGCGCTTAATGGGGCCGGAGGGCTCACTTCCTTCATTGTAAATGATCTCACATTCCCCAAGTCCTACTTCCCACATTTTGTAGAAAATATCCCGGTTTCCCGCTTCCGTAAATACCAAAACGGTTCTGTGGGCTTCCACAGCGGGGATCAGGTTTTTATCTTTTCCCGTGATATCCAATAGCTTTACATGTTCAAGATCGATATCTTCAAGGGAGGAAAAATACTGCAGCCATGAAATGATGTTCTGATTGGAAAAAAGTGATTTGCTCATAGGTAGTCTCCTTATCCGGCATCCACAGATTTGGATCATTTATTTAAATGCGATCCCACCTAAAATAGTACCATAACAGAGGGAAAATCTCAATGATGATCCGCGTCTGCACGCAAAAAAAGCCGTGATCCGAAGATCACGGCTCAAAAGCTGAAAATGAGACTCGAACTCACGACCCCTTCATTACGAGTGAAGTGCTCTACCGACTGAGCTATTTCAGCTTGTTGCTTAGCAACTATGATATTATAACCGAATCAATTTGAAATTGCAACCTTTTTTCCCAGGCCTTTTTTCCGGAACAGTTTCTTGTAGGCTTTCTTTTTGGATTTGGGAACTTTCACTTTTACCTTTTTGCCAACGCCCTTGAATGCCCGGGATTTCACGCTCTTATTCGTGAGCTTTTTCGTTTTGACAATGATCTTTCGAAGCTTCTTGCAGCCTTTGAACAGGTTATTGCCAAGGGTTTTTACCGAAGCAGGGATTACAATGGTTTTGAACTTGCTGTTCTTAAAGGCACCGTTTCCGATGGCAGTTACCTGATAGGTGATATCATCCACGGTGATCGCTTCGGGAACGGTAAACTGTTTTTCATCTGACGCGGCGGCAGCTGTGAACGCTACAGCCGGCTCCTCACCCTGTCCTGAGATCACCCTGAAGGATGCCTTGCTGACAGGATCTGTAAGTGCTTCGCCCTTTGCGGCGGGCGTTGCCTGCGTTTTTGTTCCCGGTTTGTTTCCGGGATTTTCATCTGTGACCTGTCCCGGCTTGTTTTCGGGATCTTCTTTGGGATTTACACCGGGGCCATCTCCGGGTTTGGGGTCCGGGTTTTCTATCGGAGGCTCTGTACTTTTCTCTGTGATAGTGACTTCCGTCACTCTTGCACTTTGCGGAGTATAGAAATCTTCGGAAGAATCCGCTTTGTACCAGACATAATAGGTGCCGACATCCTTTGCAGTGGGGATCTGATCCGTATAGGCATCTTCAGCCGGCACTTCTCCGGCATCCTGCGTGAGGGCATAGGATAAGTGGCCCTGGGGAATCCGTCCCGGATCTACCAACGCATGATTTTTTCCGTCATAAATGATCTTGCTGCCTTTTTCAGGCATACGTACTTCGAACTGGGGGGAAATGGTAATATTCTGTGCGTGCATGGTGTAAAACGCTGTTACATAGTTCCGGCGGCCCTCTTCATCCAGAAGCGGCGAGATCTCGGATAGTTCAGAACCCATGATGCACTTGGTGACATAAAAGATGTTGCCCACGGCATCTTTGGATCGGATGCCATAAAGACGGCTACCTTTATCCCAGTCTGCGGATTCCATGCTTAAGTAAAAACGGATCTGCTCTCCTTCATATGCTTTCTCCGGGATGTGTCCCCAACGGGAGTGCCCCGGCAGCTCCGACTTATGGATCTCATGGAAGGTAAAGGTCTTGGTTGTAACAGAGCTGGCAGTTCCATCGTTCATCGCCACTGCCTTAATGGTGACCGTTGCATCGTCGCTGATGGTGATGGGGGCTGCGTACTGCGCGCTTTCCTCTGTGGGAGTGGTTCCGTCTGTTGTATAATAGATCTTGCTGCCGTCTGTTTCAGTTGCCATGGTTACCTGACGGGAATGAAGATCCTCCATAAGGGAGGTCCTCAGCTTAGGGGCTGCAACCAGCTGGGAAAGATCACTGATCACAATCTCACCGCCGTTGGGGATGGCATCGAAATAAAGATACCCATCGTCCAATTTGGCTGTCAGCGGCTCTTCAGCCTGTGTAACCGTTACATTATCTATATCATCGGATCCCTTCCATTGCACACGAAGAGAAAGGGGGTATTCGTATTTGCAGACAGAGTCAGCAATGTTGTGGGTCAGGCTAAGTTTGATGATACCCGGCGTATCATTTGAAAGGGTGGTGATTTTGGATGCCTTCCGCTCCTTGATATACATGGCTACATAGCCCATGGGAGCGATCCAGATATTCGAGTCGTTTTGCTTTGCCCATTTCAGTGCACCTTCTATGGCATTAAGGTCTGTGGGGGAATAGTTGGCATTGCCGTTATTTTTCCCCTGGAGACCATGGGTCAGGAAAGCAACCCAGCCATTTGATTGTATCACTTTTTGCATCTGGCTTGTAAAATCAGTGGTGGATTCGATCTGGCCCACAGAGCCGGTCATGATCGCCGGGGTTTGTGCCCAATTGGAAGGGCCGTCTTTTCCCATGATGTCGCTCATGCTCTGCCAGGAGCCGTTACAGATCCTTCCCACAACATAGTTCTGCAACACCGCAGCCTCATCTGGCACGTTACAATTGGGATAGGCAAGGGTGATCACACCGTATTTCTGAGTGATCTTTCCTTCTATATTCTGCTTTGAGCTGGCTTCCTCTCCGGACATGTCCTGGCCATGGGAATTGCTGTGACTTGCGATCTCATGACCGTTATCGGCCATAGCCTGAAAGCCTTCCCAGTTGGGATTCCAGTTATATACCAGATTAAAGGTACCTTTGTAGCCGTATTTATCAAACACGGGAGCAAGATCACTTACGTGACTGGGGGCTCCGTCATCAAAGGTAAAGGAGGCCGCGCCCTTTCGAAAGCCGGACCAGGTGCCGATCTCTGCATTCACATCATCTGCTTTCACCTTAGCAGGTGCGGAAAAAATGCCTGCCGCAAGCGCCAATGATAACGCAGCCATGCGAAATACTCTGCCGAATTTTTTTTTGCTCATAGTATCTTTTCCTTTCAGGTGCTGTTACAAAAAAAGGGCTTAAAAAGCCCTTTTTTCTTAGTTTTTACTGGTAAGGTGTGTATTCCTCGTTGGATCCTGCATCGTAAGTGCTGCCCATTCCTGCTGCGGAAGAATCCTGCTTTAAGGTATCATACAGGAATGCATTGGTCATGGATACGTAGGGTGTTACGTAAAAAGGAGCAAGCAGTCCGCAGGTAGGGATGCAAAGCAGATACCATCCGATAAAGGACAGATCCAATACAAAAGCATTCCATTTCTGACCGCTCATCATCTCTTTGCTGAGCTTGAAAGCCGTCTGGCTGTCGATCTCGGGATTCTCGGCAAGGATATAAGGGATCATTCTGTATTCGTAGCTTTTAATGATACCGGGAATCACGAAAAGCAATGACCAGAGGAATTCATAAACGGTTACCAGGAGCATGGTCTTCATAATGGGTACATATCTTCCGTTGGTAAAACCAAATCCCAGAAGAGACATGTCGCTGACGGTCTTCTGTTCATATCTTGCCTCTAAATGATAACGATACATTCCGATATAGAGAACGTTGTATAAGAAAATCGAAAGCAATAAAGTGATGATCGTTACCGCCAGCGTTCCGCCAAGCATGATGGTCATCATTTTCATCAGATAATCCGGGTCGACCTGTCCGCCGCCCTGCATCATGGAGGTCATCAGCTGCGAAGAACCGCTCATTCCGTTAGAAGCACTGCTTGCGATCCCTGAAATGACGGAAATTACAAGTCCCATCAGAACAAGCCCCCAATAACTGCGCTTCATGGCTTCTTTTCCTTTTGATTTCAACTCTGCTCTTGTCCACATATTTTTTTCATCTCTCCTTTACAATACATATTGATTGTTCAACAAAAACAATTAAATTTTATAATGCTTTT
>JAIKWF010000117.1 GCA_024685005.1 Lachnospiraceae bacterium | reverse complement strand
GGTTACGACCGCATGATATTTCTGTGATAAAGCTTCGCCGATATTTATCAATATTTGTAATCTCTCGGATGCTTCAATTTCTCCATGAATATCCAGTTTTAACTGTCCTTCACTTACACATCTTGGAACTGCAAATCGTCGTAAAAGATCCCAATCACAAGGTGTAACACTAATTAAACTTCCATACTCCTTTGCATCATGCATTTCTTCCACAAGACGCATTGCCTGCTTAACAGCCTCACTATACTCTTCCTGTGAAAGTTCAATTCCCATATCATGCATCGGTGCTGATGTGATACCATTACTCTCTTCAATAGCATAAACATGAGGCTGGATCTCTCTTGTAAAGAATCTGCGATCATACTGGCGGGCTTTCATCATGACAGCAAAATAAGAAAGCTGTGCTGCTCTCTCATCGATATCCAATCCCCACAAGTTCTTTTCAACGATATTCCCAACCGCTTCACGTGCTGTATATCCATAGTCCTCATAGATCTTTACAAGCACATCAAACATATAGCAGAGGATATGACCGGATCCCATACAAGGATCAATACATCTAATTTCTTCCGGTTTTAGTTCTGCATATTCTTTACGGATTGCATCTAGCTGTTTCTGAACACTCGTTTCCTGTTCTGCCTCTTCCAGATAATACTTCCACTCGGATTTAAGAGCATCGTTCGGATGCCCTTCCAACCATAAACGGCCAAGACTGTTCTCCACCATATAGCGAACGATCCACTCTGGTGTGAAAAGCTGTGTTGCAGCCGGAATGTTTTCTTTTGATATTTTTACATTCTTCTTTAGAGCTGCAAAAACAGCATCCTTCGGTTCACTGTTATAATACTGATATAGCCAGCCAATGATCTGCACCTGATCCGTCCAATCCTCTTCCGGAATCAATGCGATCATTTGCTCTATAACACTGCCCTCACGGAGAAGATAGTCCGGAAGGAGCAGTTCTGTATAGTGCGCAATCTTCTGGAACATACGCGGCAACACGCTGGACAGAGCATTACACTGAGTGATCAGAAGATACTTGTACAGTTCTTCCGTTTTATTTGCATCCTTAAGTTCAAAGACCTTATCCATATTCAGGCCTTCTAGATCAAGCTGGATAGCATCTGTCAGAATCTGAGGCTTGAACTCTCCGGCCTCATTAGTAAATACTCTGGTATGGCTCGGAAGATAATTATTCACTTCCATGAATCTGAGCGCAGTAAAACGGTTGAACCAGGTATAGGCAACCTCTTCCATAACCTGTTCAAATCCGTCCGTTTTAATCTTTTCAATAAGTGCGGCTCTCTGCTTTTTCTCAGCCTCTGAAAGAAGTCTGCCACCGATACTATCTGCTTCTGCCGGTGTAGTCTTCTTCTCTGTAATCTCATATTGCTCAGCCTTCTGTGTGACACGTGCGATCAGTTCATTACGTGCCCAGACTGCATATTTCTTAATCGCATTTTTGTCCATGATTGACGCTCCTTTACTTCAGTTCGATACCATCTGATCCCTTCAGCAATGTCTTCAGCTGATCCCTGAGCTTATCAACGTAAGCATCAATCTCAGCATCTGTTTCCAGCGTTGCGGATTTCAGAAGCGACTGACGGAATATTGGCTTATAAGTCTTCTTCTCTACCGGCTTTACAGGATCCACAGGTTTAACCGGATCCACCGGCTTCGGCGGCTGCTTTGTGAACTCAATCTTTGATACCGCATCATCCCGGTAGTTCCACATCGGAATCGGGAATCCTTCCATAAGCGCAAGGCTTGTGGTCTCTGCAATCTTTTCCTTCTGCTGGGTATAATAGGTATCTGCCTTATCACTTATAGCCTTTGCCTGAGTATTACCATCAGCTGCAGCGGTATGGATCTCTGCCATACACTGACGAACCACTTCCAGAAGCTCTGCTCTCTTTTCCTCCAGCATCGCATCGTGGGAAGTCTTAACCTTTGCCATCAGTCCGTTCAGTTCCGGTATTCTCTTGTAATCATATTTTCCGGTCTGCGGAATCATCGTGATCAGACGGATGGTATTGAGTGCTGTATTCGCCTCTTCATCCTTCTTAATATAGTCCAGGTCATTTCTCAGATCAGACTCGAACTTCACGGCAGCATCAAATACGGACACCTGTGTCTTGAAGAACGCTTCTACATTCTGCATTGCTTCCTGAGCATCATACAGATTATCTTCTCTCTGCAATACACGCTCTATCAGAGCCACATTGTCCTTCTGCTGTGACAATACATCCTTTACAACCTGTACAGCATCAGCCACTACGCCCTTGTCCGGATATTTATGTCCTTCATATTTTACCAGCAGATCCTCATAGTGTTTCTGCAGGCCTTCAAACTTATCAATGATAAACTGAATCAGACCATCTTCATCTGCCGGTACATCCATGAGATTGAAGTAATCTCTCAGCAGATCCTTCACAGCCTTCATTCTCGAAGCGGATACCACCTGCCTCTTGGAGATCTGTGTCTTTCCGATCTCACTCTTCTTTCTTAGCATATCCGGCAGTTTCGGATTGTTCGGCTGTACTGTAGATCCGGCATACTTGATGGTAACCTTCTGTCCTACCACAAGCAGGGCAACAACGGCAGCAATATCTATCTCACGCCATCCATAAGGAATAGCCTGATATCTGCTCTGAACATCAGCCATAGAAGTAGGCAGATGCTTTCTATCCTGCATTTCCAGATACTCTTCAACCTTAGCGGCAGCATCTCTGTTCGGCTCTGTTCCCGGAATCATATTCACGGCACCGGTCAGTAATGCCAGGATATCCGCATCGGATTCTGCATTCTCCCTGATCAGGTCAAGGTCACTGTACACATGGGATACCAGATACTCCAAGGACTGATCGATAACGTTCTTAGCCTTGCCCTTCTGAATCTCATATTCCCTCTTTGCAGGATCCTCTTCTTTAGACGAAACAGCCCCTGCCTTTACCTCGATCTTCTCACCGTCAACATAGAACTCCGCCTCAGAAATAGCCTTTGCTAGATCAGTCTGAGCTACCTGCTCATACTTGTCTGCTTCTCCCTGATAATTTCCTATGATGTCTCTTACGCTCTTAGGAAGCTGAGCCACATTTCTCTGCTTCACATACTTGCGGATCTTCATCGCATTTTCCAGCGACTCATAGTACGGAGTATCTGCAAGCACCACAATAGCCTGTCCGGCAGACTCAGACATAAGGCGAAGCTCTGCCTTCTCAGTCTGATCTGTAGCGACAGTCAGGATCTTTAATCTCATACCGCCGGTAACAGCGCCGACTGTGGTATTATCTACCATCTGATCGAATGCAAAGTCATACTTGCCATAGCGGTATTTCTTTGTTGTATAAATATCTCCAAACACCGTATGAGCGATACGCTCCACAATGGCAGCTGTATCAACCGGTGTGTTTCTAATTTCTCTCTGGATATCCTGCTCTTCATCTGTCAGGAAATTGTAGGTATCGCCTGTTCTGCCGATATAGTTCTGGCTCATAAGGCGATCCAGGGAACCTCTCACCTGCTCCCTCATGATGATCTTATCCATACGGATATCATCAGCCATGAGGATGACGATGTTATCCAGATTAGCCTTGATATCATCGATGTAACGAACCAGATACAAGAGCTTCAGTACTGACACATCCTGCTGCTCAATTCCGGCATTGGTATCGGCAGCCTTCTGGCAACGCTCGATAACACGACGGATAGAACTGTCAAGGAATGTGTGAACCGTATCGTAGAAGAGATAGAACGGTGCCAGTGCAAATTCGTCCTTGTCTTCGATCTTCTGTGCTGCTTCCTGGAATCCGGACAGCATAGAACGCTCACCACCGGACAGATGCT
Source organism: Lachnospiraceae bacterium (assembly GCA_024685005.1). Taxonomy (GTDB): domain Bacteria; phylum Bacillota; class Clostridia; order Lachnospirales; family Lachnospiraceae; genus RGIG7926. Next base: position 998 of record JAIKWF010000117.1, on the reverse strand, counting down.
TTCCGGAATTTCCGTGCTTGCGGATCTCGGAGAACACCTTCTGCATGATGATGAACTGATACGGAACAAACGGGAAGTTCTTTGCGAACTCACCCGGACCGTTATAGCCCTTGATGTCCAATATGGCATCTGTGAAGCTAAAAAGATTTCTCAGCACGGAATCATTTTCGTTATAAACCTGCTCCAACCGAGGCGTAACATCCTCTTTCTTGCGAAGGATACGTTTCTGGATAACTTCATCAGCGGATGAAGATGTCAGAGACAGTCTGGTCTTAAATCTTGCCTGGATACGCGAGAACTGATCCTGTCTGGTCTTGATGATCTCATCAATAGCTTCCTGTCCGGTACATACCACCCAGATCTTGCCGTTACACTCACTTCCGATCTTCTCTACCAATGACTGAAGGTTCATAAGAAGGTCGATGCTGTCACCAACATACTGACCAACCTCATCGATCATGAACAATAAGCGGAAGTCAGCAGGCTTCTTATCCACATATTCCTTCATCTCAGACACAAGCTGAGCAATGGATGTCTCGATGGTCTCAGTACCATCGAACCAGTTATGAGCTGCCGTCTCGGACATACCCAGCACCTGCATCAAAGTCTCAACCACATCGTCCTCGAAGAATGCGAAAGCATCACGGGATTCTACCCACGGAGATCCGTTCTTTTCTTCAAACACCCTGCGGAACTCTTCTGTCTTACCTTGCTTATCAATAAACTGCTCCATCTTGGCACACTTCAGGTTCTCGCCGTAGAAGCCCAGATAGTTATAGAACATCTTGGCAAATACCCTGAGAACTGCCGTCTTATCCTTATTGATGGAACCCTCGATATCAATATTGAAAAGGATTGTATCCGTCTCTCCACGGATAGCGCTTGCGATAGGCATGAATGTCGCCTCATCGTCAAACTTCTCCCTGAAATAATCCTCTACCTTTTTGCCGTCCACTTCCTTGTTTTCCAGAAGATATGACAGCATCTTCAGGAAGTGA
>JAIKWF010000098.1 GCA_024685005.1 Lachnospiraceae bacterium | reverse complement strand
AAAATCTGGTTTGTCCGTCTCCCGAATAACGGGCTTTTTTCGCTTAAGATTTCTTTCTCCATAAAGCTGACCGCAGAACCGCAAATGATAAGATAGATATTTTTAGATGCAAATATCGTATCTACCGCAACCTGAAACCTTGAAAGAAAGGATTCATCAGCTTCAGCTATATAAGGAATCTCATCAAGTGCGATAATAGTCTTCTCTTTATCTGCGAGGTTTCCAACAAAACGGAAAAACGCTTCCAGATTATCAACAGATAATCCGTCCATGTCCGGAGCAAGATCTGCTATCACCTGAGAAGACCACTTATGCACGTTGTCCTCTATGGAGGTCTTGCTTGCAACGTAGTAAGAAGCTCTTTTGCCTTTGATAAATTCCGTTATCAACCTGGATTTTCCGATCCTTCGGCGGCCATATATGACTGTCATCTGAAATCCCGGCTTTTTATATGTATCTTCAAGAACGCTGAGCTCATTTTTTCTTCCAATAAACATGCTTCATCTCCTTTTGCTAAATCGCACTTTACTAAAGTATGTTTTAGTAAGATATATTTTAGCAAACACGCGCGATTTGTCAAGAGAAACATACTTGTTCAGAATATTGTTGCCCGGGTCAGATCACATCAGCCCATAGGCAAAAATGCTACCCATCAGAACGCAAAAACCGTCCGGTTTAAAACCGGACGGTTTCTCTTTTCTTATTACCAAATCTTAGTTATTGATCAGCTTATCATCCTCATTGTTCCAGCTGTAGAGCTTACGAACTTCTTTGCCGATCTGCTCAGCGGGATGCTCAGCTGCTTTCTTACGCATAGCCTTGAAGTGTACCTGACGGCCTGCGGGAGACATATCCAGAAGGAACTCTTTTGCAAAAGAACCATCCTGAATGTCGGAAAGGATCTTCTTCATAGCCTTCTTGGTATCTTCGGTGATGATCTTCGGTCCGGTGATGTAATCGCCGTACTCAGCTGTATTGGAGATGGAGTATCTCATACCTTCGAAGCCGGACTGATAGATCAGATCTACGATCAGCTTCATCTCATGGATACACTCAAAGTAAGCATTTCTGGGATCATAGCCTGCCTCGGTCAGAGTCTCAAAACCTGCCTGCATCAGAGCGCAGACACCGCCGCAAAGTACTGCCTGCTCACCAAAGAGGTCCGTCTCAGTCTCGGTACGGAAGTTGGTCTCAAGAAGACCTGCTCTTGCACCGCCGATGGCAAGACCGTATGCTCTTGCAACATCCCAAGCCTTGCCGGTAGCATCCTGCTCAACAGCGATGAGGCAGGGTGTTCCCTTGCCGGCCTGATACTCGCTTCTTACGGTGTGGCCGGGTGCCTTGGGTGCGATCATAGCAACGTCAACATTTGCAGGGGGCTTGATGCAGCCGAAGTGAATGTTGAAGCCGTGTGCGAACATCAGCATATTGCCATCTTCCAGGTTGGGCTCAATATCCTTCTTGTACATATCGGCCTGCAGCTCATCATTGATCAGGATCATAATGATGTCAGCCTTCTTTGCTGCTTCTGCAGCGGTAAATACTTCAAATCCCTGAGCCTCTGCTTTTTTCCAGGATTTGGAGCCTTCATAAAGACCGATGATCACATTGCAGCCGGACTCTTTTGCATTCAGCGCATGAGCATGACCCTGAGAGCCATATCCGATCACTGCAATTGTCTTGCCCTCCAGATAAGAAAGGCTGCAGTCTTCCTGATAAAAAATCTTTGCATCCATTGACATTGTAATTTCCTCCTGTTTAAAAAATTCTGTGCGAAAAGCGCATCTATATGGAACTGTCGATAATGGCAGAAATCCATCTTTTATTATGGGGTATCGGCTTACGGTAAGAAGATCACGTCTTCGGATCCGCGGCTCAGTGCTGCGATACCTGTTCTTGCCAGCTCCAAGATTTCATATCCGTCAAGCAGCTTCAAAAACGCCTCGATCTTTTCCTGGCTTCCGGTAATCTCTACGATCAGTGAGTCCGTTGAAACATCGATGATATTGCCGCGGAACACGTCTGCAACGGCGATCACATTCTGTCTGCGCTCTGCCTCACATCTGATCTTGATCATGGAAAGCTCACGATATACGCTGGCCTCCGGCTTAAGCTCTTTGATATCCCTTACATCCACAAGCTTGGCCACCTGCTTCTCGATCTGCTCAAGAATGGTCTCATCACCGCTGGTCACAATGGTAATGCGGGTATACTGAGGATCCGCCGTTACACCTGCGGTAATGCTTTCAATATTATATCCTCTTCTGGAAAAAAGCCCTGAAATTCGGGACAGAACACCTGATGTATTATCTACCAGAATCTGAAACACTTTCCTTTGCATTGTGATACCCTTCCGTTCCTGACGATTGTATAGTACGCCCCTTTTGGCGTTCGCTGTATATTATAACAAACGAACATAAAAAGTGCAATAAAAATCCCTTTTTCTCATTTATCTGCATGAATATGCATCAATATTTCTTTATTTTCCCCTTAAATCCGGCCTTTGTCAAAGCTGTTTTAAAGTTGCGATAAAGCTTTTTCTTTACTTTTACAATTGCATTTTTATTCTCCAGGCTTTTGATCAATGCCTTAAGATCTCGTTTAGCCGGCACATGATCGCAGCGCAGAATGATCATTTTAATTTTTTTGCAGTTTTTCAGCGTGTTTTTGCCGATCTTTTTTATATTGCTGCCAATAGTTAGCCGGGTTAACTTTTTGCATCCCTTAAAGGCGTTCTTTCCGATGGCAGTTACGTTAAAGGTGTATCCGCAGGCTGTTACGGTATCAGGGACCTTGATGGTTTTGCTGTTTTTATTCCTGCACTTACTGTATTGCACACTCTGCTCATCCAGAAGGGTGTATCCCATTTTTGCAAGCTCTGCTATCGCCAAAGCCCGGGTCTCTTCATTCCGGGCACCTTTGGCCGGGTCTGCTCCGGGGACGCTTCCCGTACCGGAAGCTGCGCCATTGTTGTTACCGCTACCGCCGCCATTGTTTCCGCCATCTCCGGTATTGCCGCTTACGGTTCCTGACCCGCCGGCATCATATAAAACGGCGCTTCCTTTTTGGATCAGCTTTCCGCATCTTTTGCAATAGAGGTCTCCGCTATAACCCGTTTCCTGAGCGGTTGCATAACGGGCATTTCGGATTTCTCTGTATTTTTCATGATGACTGCATTCCCAGGCAGCAAGCAGGGTAAGATCCCGCCTGATGGGTGTATGAAAGTCAAAGGGCACCATCTTCCCCTCTTCCTCTATCATCCAGCCGGCGAAGCTATCATCCACCCTTTCCGGGGCCTGCAAGGGAGTGACCGTATTTGCATCATCCACCATCACCGTGCCAAAAGGATCGCTCCCCTCCGGTGCCAAAGGATCCAGGAATGTAACTGTTCTGCTCACATGGTCTTTGATGGACAGGTAACCTTCCAAAAACATCATCACGTAGTCCGATGCTCTAAAGCCGCCGTTTCCCTGTTGATCCGATGCCCGGTCCGTCAGACTATAGGTGCCCTGCATGATGGCATAGCTCTTACCGGACTCTTCTCCGCTTTTTCTGGTCATCTCTCCTATAAAGGCAGGGATCTCTCCTTCCACCGCTCCGCTCGCCTCTGCCAAAAATTCCGGATCCTCGGTCCCTATGGCTTTATCCATGTTTTGAGCCTTCACCATAAGCGTCCTTTTTTTAATGTCAAAGGTCTTTTCCACACTGCCGGTAAAATTTCCTTTTCCCGTGACAACACAGATAGCCGCTGAAGCTGCGGTGGTGGCATGCACATGATTCTCGTATGTCAGGGTATAATCTTTCTCCTTCGTCAGCGTTGCGGCTCCAAAACGGACTGTGGGTAGAGGCGTTTTTTCTGTTCCGTCATAGGTAAAATCAGGTGCAGACGCGAAACTCACATCACTCTCTTTTAATGCCGTCGGCAAAATCTGACGGGTTACCGAAACTTTCCCTGTATAATTCCCCAGTCCGTGAAGCGTATAAGTAACAGTCCCTGCATTGATGCGTCCTGTGGGTGCTTTATAGGTCACCTTGAAATCCTTATCAGACCCCAGAGCAAGCACAGTACCGTCGCAGGTGACGCATCGATATTCGCTAAAGTCGTGCTCCTTTCCGTTATAGACCGCATCTTCCTGCCATGTTACTACAGTATTTTGCGATGTGATCTCTTTGGGCGAGATGGTAAACACCCAGCTGCTCTTTGTCAGATTTTCTGCTCCGGCATACTTTCCGGATCCTGTTGCGGAAACATAAGTCTGATAGCTTCCCGCATCGGAAGGCGGAATCAGGCTCACGCTTTCTCCGGACACAGCCTCTCCTTTGCCATCCCGGATCCTTTTATAACAGACAAACAAATTGCCGTGATAATCAGAAGGACCCTCTGCCCGGACGCCGTGGGGATTTCCATTATATACAAGGGTGTCCGCAGGAAGCGAAACATCAATCAGATCAGCGGTTATGGCCCGGCTCTGCTGCTCCTCCTGTATGGCAGCAAAAATGGGCTGTGAGCCGGACCTCTCATTGGTCACTCCTGCCACTCTGCGGTAGATCCGATAGTACCGGTCTCCCAGAACGGAGGCTGCTGCGGTAAAAGAGGACTTAGCAGGATCATCCGTGGAAAAGACCGTGGTATAGCTGCCATCACGGGAAGAACTGCTTCGTAGCTCATACCCCTGGGCCTGGGCCGGGCTGCTCCAGGAGATGGTCATATTTGCCCCATTCCTTTCCACCGACAATGTGGGAATCTCCATGGTCTGGGCACCAATACAAAAATTTCCGTTGCCGGAGGTCTTGTGATCCAGCCAGCTATAGGTGTGACTCTCATCATCCTTCGTACCATAGTAACTCTGCCCCTCTTTTCCGCAGGCTGCATAGCTTCTCATATAGCCGTCGCTGTAGCTGTACTCAATGTCCGGTGTGATCCTGCCCTCATCCATCCGGATCACAACGGAAAAACGCTCGCCTTTATTGATCACCACCCCCTGGGAAAGGGGAATGGTATACATTCCGGAAAGAGGAAGAGTCCCTGTTTGCGTATAAGCCAGCACCCCCTGATCCGGCAGATCAGAAGGCCCCAGATTTTTGTAGATCCGTATCTCTATGGGAACACCGCCATCCGCATAGGTTGACTGATTTGAGCCGGAATGGGTCTCCTGCACCGTAACTGCCGAAAGAACCTCCTGCTCCTGAGAGCCGCAGGCTGTAAACACATTGGCTGCCAGTCTCTCCGCATACTCAGAATAAGGGTAGCCACCACTGCTGTGGACCATGGCATCATAGTAATAATTGTGATCCAGCCGGTCCTGATCCTCCTGAAGGGTATAGACATAGACAGTATCATTCAGGGTTTGATCTTCGTAGGAAATCCAAAAATAAGTACCCTCAGACAGACCGCCGTGGTCCGTGACGTTCCAGCTGTTGCGGATCAGCCAGGCGCCGTCATGCTCCGGCTGGTAATTAAAATACTCTTTGGGAAAAGCATCATCCCATCCTACCAGGGTAACTGCATGATTGGTTCCTTTCACATGGGGCAGGTTATAGGAGTTGTGCTCCGCATTAAAATAGCCGGGTCCCTGCGTATCATCAAAGATCACTTCACCGGTGACAGAGTCAACAGCTTTCAGACCGCCTGCCGCATGATAGTAACCGGTTTGGACGCCGCCGTATTCTCTGACAAAACGCTTAACCAATTCAGGATCTGCAACCAGATTTACCCTGTACTGATTCTCCAGTCTGGCTGCTGCCTTGTACTCGACGTTGTCCCATCCTCCGGAAGGCACTGTCACCGGACCGCTCTTACTGTCAGCCCGGGGGTAAGGCGCATCGGATTCTGCCGCCGCGCCCTTCCAGTGCATCAGCGCATGTCCCGCATCATTGGCATTGCCGCCTCTGTCCAAAAAAACAATATCCCTTTGTGCCGGTGTCAGGTTTTCAAGATTCAGCCCTCCGAACCCATAGCTTGCTACCTGGTCCTCGGAAAGCTTTGTCCCGTCAAAAACGTAGGTATCCCCGGTATCCTCTTCCGAAACGGTCTGGGTTGTTCCTCCGCCATAGCTGAAATGTACCAGATGATATTCCGACAGATCATCCGCATCAAGGGGCACGCCCTGCATTCTGTTTCGGTACAGTTCCATACTGGCGATAACGGCATGAGCCCAGCAAGAGCCGTAGGGGCTCTGATTTCTGGTAGGCATCATCTGTCCTGACAGATAGTTTTGCAGTGCCGCAGTCTGATCATACCTTGCAGGATAAGCCGAAGGGAGGGTATCTTCAAAGGCCTCCTGGACAGAAAGACTCTCCTCTGCCTCCCCCGGCGCCTCAAGGATCATATGCAAAGCCAGCTTCGGCGTCAGATTGGAATCTGCCGAAGGCGCATCAAAATCCTGGGCTCTCTGACGATATCCTCCCGTATCATTCGTTACATCAGCTCCGTTTTTATCTGTTATTACCACAGAGGAAGCCGGCGCATACTGCTGCCTTACGTCACTGACAGGACTTGCATATGCGAAAAACGTTTCTTTTGCCATTGCCAGTGCAAGCACCATCGTGGCTATTCGATATGCATATTGTTTTCTCATCCGTCTTCCTCCTGTTGTTACGTTTCATAGTACAACAAAAAGCCGGAGTGTTCCGACTTTTTGTATGTTGAATTCTTTATTTCTTGATCTTGACGCCTTTTCCCTGTCCTTTTCCTTTCAGCAGCTTTTTGTACTTACTCAGTTTTGCGGAAGGAACCTTGATCACTGCTTTTTTCGCGATACCCTTGAAAGCACCGCCGCCGACTTTTTTCAGCTTCTTGCCTTTGATCTGGATCTTCTTCAGCTTTGCACATCCCTTAAAGGCATTCTTGCCGATCTTGGTCACATTCTTTCCAACGACCACCGTCTTCAGCATCTGGCAGCCTTTGCCGCAGTTCTTTCCGATGCTGGTCACCTTAAAGGTTACGCCGGCGATCTTGATGGATGCCAGGGTGTTGATCTTTGTTGTGTTTTTATCGTAAGGTGCAACGTACTCAACGTTACCGCCTTTGATCTTACCGGACTTTTTATTTAACTTGGTGATGCGGTATTTACCGCCGCTCTTTTCATCTGCAAATGCAAGATTCTCAAGCAGATCTCCTTCGGTAAGATCATCCGAAACCTGATATACATTGCCATCTTCATCAGTAAGGGTCTGGCCTTACCGCTTACTGATGTGTTTCCAGAACCATTGATAACCACAGCCAGTTTCTTGTTGATCTTCATTCCTCCCAAGGAAGCATTTCCACTTCCGTTAGTCTCGACGTTGACAGAAGAAGCACTAATAGAGCCCAACTC
>JAIKWF010000092.1 GCA_024685005.1 Lachnospiraceae bacterium | reverse complement strand
ACCTTAATCAGGGCGATATTGTTATATATCAGACCGATGATGGCGCTACAAAAATAGATGTCAGATTCGTAGATGAGACAGTGTGGCTAACGCAGCAACAGATGGCGGAGTTGTATCAAACATCCAGAACAAATGTTGTCGGACATATACAGCACATCTACGAAGAGGGAGAACTTGACGATCTTTCAACCTGTCGGATTTTCCGACAGGTTCGAATGGAGGGAAATCGTCAGGTGCTTGATCTGTATGAAAGATTGGAGAATAGCAGAATATGCTTGATTTAAAGAGATATAACACAGATATAGAAAAAGAATGGGCTTTTGTCCGCGATATGCCAGAAGATGAAAATGGACTGACAAATTCTCTGCATGGCATTTCCAGAGAAGAATTCGAGGAAAAGGCAATTCCTGAAATGATAAACCAGGAAAAGGGTGTAGATATGCCGGACTGGATGGTGCCTCAAACAATCCTGTACTTGTGGGATAACAATGAGATCGTGGGGCAGTTCAGGATAAGGCATTATCTGACGGAAGCCCTTAAGAACGGAGCAGGACATATTGGATATTTTATAAAGAAAGAGTATCGCGGTAAAGGGTATGGTACAGAAGGACTTCGTCTCACTCTGGATGTAGCAAGAGACATAGTTTCCGAGGATGAGTTTTATCTGCGTGTAAATAAGGATAATCCGGCATCACTCCGTGTTATGCAGAAAAACGAGGGGAGGATCGTTGGCGAGGATGGCGGGCACTTCTTCGTGAGGATAACTAATCCGGGGAAAAACCGCAGAATTCATTTGGAGGAAGTAAACCCGGATAATTGGCGTATCCCGTTTCAGCTTTTAGAGGAACAGAAACACTATGTAGCAAATTCTGCCGTATTACTGGCGAGGGCATATGCTTACAGAAATCAACACAGCAGAGCCTTTGTGATTTATGCTGATGATACGCCCATAGGTATGGCATTGTACTATGATATTGAAGATTACAGGGCCTATGATTTCAACCAGTTCTTTATTGACAGCAGGTATCAGGGGCGAGGCTATGGAATCAAAGCGGCAAAAATGATTCTTGATATGATGAGATCGGATGGCAGGTATGACAAAGTGTATCTTTGCTATATTGATGGCAATAATGCTGCCTGTTGTATGTATGAAAAACTGGGATTTAAATTAACCGGCGAAGCCGATGAAGATGAAATAATTATGGTTAAGGAACTTGTGGAATAATTAGTAGTATGGTGAGAATCGCTAAAAATGTAGAATTCTACAATTTTGTTGACCAGAGAAATGTATGATGATAGAATATAATTGACAAAAATGTAGAATTCTACAATTTAGGAGATTATATGATAAAAAGAGACAGATATCTAAAGCAATTGATTAAGGCAGGAAATAATGGATTTCCTAAGGTAATAACCGGTGTGAGAAGATGTGGAAAGTCTTTTCTTCTTAAAGAAATATATAGAGATTATCTGCTTTCAGAGAATGTTCCAGAGAAAAGGATAATAATCTTGGAATTGGATGATGATAAAAATAGTAAGTATCGTGATCCTTTAGAATTGGGAGCATATATACGTGAACTATGTGCGGAGGATGAAATCTATTATGTATTTATTGATGAGATTCAGAAGGTATATTCCATAATTAATCCTACTCTCACGGGTGGCAAGCATATTTTGGCCGGCTCTAATGATGCAGAAGTAATAACGTTTGTAGATGTAGTACTTGGGCTATCAAGAGAAAGGAATATAGATTTATATGTCACGGGATCAAACTCTAAGATGTTGTCGTCAGATATTGTTACCGAATTTAGAGATAAGGCAACAAACATTATGCTTTCTCCATTGTCATTTGATGAATATTATGGTTATGTGGGAGGTTCGGCAACGGAGGCAATATATTCATATATGCAATATGGCGGGATGCCATTAGCTGTGCTAAAAAGTGACGCCGAGCGAAAAGAATATTTAAAGAACTTGTTCACTACAACGTATTTCGCTGACATTGTTGAAAGGAATCAGTTAAAAAAGGGAGAAGCATTGGATGAACTTTGTAATATTATAAGTTCTTCAACAGGCACGTTGCTTAATTCTGAAAAGATAGCAAATACATTTGAGAGCGTTAGACATGAAAATATAGGTAAACAGACAGTTGAAAACTATATAGGGTATTTTAAAGATGCTTTCCTTTTGCGTGAAGCAAAGCGTTATGATCTGAAGGGAAGAAAAGAAATAGGAGCACTCAGAAAATACTATTTTATTGATACTGGACTACGAAATGCTCGTCTTAATTTTGCTTTTCCGGATGAAGGACAAATGCTTGAGAATATTGTATATAATGAGCTTTGTTACAACGGATATTCTGTTAATGTTGGGGCATTTGATACTGTAGAGAAAGATAAAAATGGTAAATCTATAAGAAAGAATAATGAAGTTGATTTTTATGCAACGAAAGGGCTTAGATCGCTTTATATTCAGGTAACAGCAGATATATCTAATGTAGATACCAGAGAACGAGAACTTAGGCCATATTTTAAATTGAATGACCAAATACAGAAGATACTTGTAATAAATAAACCAATCAATGAAAATCTTGACGAAAATGGTTTAACAATCATAGGAATTACTGATTTTTTATTAAGGTTTGTTAAATGAGTGTTTCAGAGAAAACTTCAGGAACTAAACAGCCTCTGCATATAGAATAAGGGGATAAAATAATGGCCCCTTGGGGACGGGGTTGGTGGGTCATTTTCATTGCTTATAAATCCTGAAAACAAGATGGTTTTCGGGGAGACGAAAAACAAAGAGGATAGATATGAAGTTTATATATTTGGTTGCAACGGCTGTGAGCGTTGCTATCATGCTTAAAGCAAGAATTCCTAATCTAATAGATCATCTTTACAAAATATTCCTGATCATATTTGCGGTGGTTGCTTTTGCGGGAATCTTTAATTTTCAAAGTATGATAGAATCTCGGGACTACATTATTGTGCCCGGATATATCACTGATGTGACGACTACAAAAACATTTGCATCCAAAAGCATTAGAAATGAGTACGGATGTACCATCCACTATACGTTTAACGGTAAATCCTATAGTTATCGTATTGATCATATGTTGACCAAATACGAAGAAGGTCCATGGGATGTTTCGATCAGTCCTGATAACGGTGATATTAAACTGGCATCGCTGGAAAGCCTAAGAAAGGAGGTTATCCTGGATCTGGTTCTTGGTTTGATCTTTCTTGCTCTGACGATTTTCTTTTACTTTAAGCAACGAAAAAAAGGAGGGCCAACGGAGGAGGAATTAAGTAACCGATTTGGCATGGGAGTGATTCTGGGAATCTGCACTCTGATCTTTATCCCTTTTTTATGGTGGGTGGCTAAAGTGGATTACAAAGCGAGCGGGAAATTTGATTACGGAGATGTGGATATACTTGTGGCAGATATCCTTGTATTTGTTATTTGTGTAATAGTCGCTATCCGGTCAGGGAAAAAACTGAAGACAATAGAAAAAAAGAATAAGAAGACATATTATAACCCATATAAAATAAAAGGGAGTAAAAGAAACAGACGGAAAAGGAATGTGTGTAAAAAAAGATGAGATGGTATCCAATAACAATTACAAAGTTGTCATCTTGCCTGCCTGCGTGTATAATCAAAAAAGTACTTGATATCAGAAAGGATCCGGCCAATGAACCACGGGAACCACGGCAAAAACAAATTTACATATAAAGAAGGGACCATGCTGCTGGCTTTGATGATGATCTTCTGCAGTGCATGCGGCAAGCAGGAAGCCGAAGAGCCGCTGCCCGCCGAGACAGTCATCGGAGAAGACGGTCTGTGGGACCCTGAAAAAGAGATGTACCTGGCAGACGGGATTTCCGAAACGGATTCCGGGCAGAGTGAGGAAACGGAGACAGACGAGGAAGAGATTACGTCCGATGAGGAAGATGATGACAGGATCACCTGGGAGGCAAACAGCAGGGATGATACCTACGATGACAGCCGCCGTGAGGAGAATTCAGCCTGGGATGATCCTGCTTACAGTAACAGCAGCAGGGATAATACATCCTCTAAGCAAACGGACACAACAAAGACGCCCCAAAGCACAACGAAAACAGATCAGGACAAAACAGATACGAATAAGAACAACAATACTTCGGACAGAAAAGACAAGCTTTCCGGACGGGCCAATGCAGACACCGGGAGCGGTATTCCCCAGACACTTTCAGTGGGATCGGCAGTGCCGGATTTTACGGTGGATCTGACAGACGGCAGCGACTTTATGATGTCGGACTATGATGACGATGTGGTGGTCCTGGGATTTTGGTCAACCGGAAATGAGAATTCCCTGAAGATTTTTCCCACCTTCGAGAAGCTGGACAGTGAGTATGGAGCCGAAGCGGAGTTTTTGGGGATTAATGACAAGGAAAGCATCGAGACGGTGGATAAGTATGTGAACGACCATGAGGATTATGTGTTTGACGTTGCATATGATGTGTCGGGAAAAGTCAGCACCTACTATCCGAAGTCATCCCTGCCGTACATTCTGGTGGTGAATCAGGGAATTGTGTATAAGGTCATCACAACCGTCAGCGATTCAAACCAGCTTTATCAGGACATCCGATCCGCCATCAAGGCCTGCGGCGTGGACGTGGATGCCATGGATATTGAAAATGCGAACGATGACGATGCGTAAAAAATCCAAAACGGCCGGTCTGCCGGGACAACAGGAAATATATAACACTTTTTGCGGCGAGAGGAATGACAATGACCACTGAGCAGTTTATGGAGCAGTGCTCCTTTGAGGAGTACATCCGAATACGAAAAAAGAGCGAGAAAAAAACCCGCCTTCATACGATCCGCAAAAGTTTTTTGAACAGTCTCGGCAAGACGCGGAAAAAACAGAAAAAGCTTACGGAATATGAAAAGACCCATGACTACCGGCAAAAAGCAGAGCAGATCGAAAAAGAAGTAGAGGCTATGTTTGATCTGCCGAAGGAAGAGCTGCTTGCCCGCTACGAAGCGGCTTATAAAGATTACTGTACCAACCAGGCAAGATCCCTTACGGCATCCCGGAAAAAGAAGGAAGAGGAAGAGCGGGAAAGCGAGTTTTTTGACGGAAGAAAAAATGAGCTTTGGTCTGCGATCATGGGAAAAGAAGAATGGATCGCGGCCCAGGTTTTTGACAGGATCTCTTTAAAGCGCCTGGATAAAATGCTGAAAAATGTGCATCCCAATGTGGATGATTATCTGAAGATCGGTTCCGCCAACATGACGTTGGAGGATTATCTTTTGCTACGTCTCGTGGGCGTAAGGCCGGAGTATTCGGTCATCAACGATCTGTATAAGCACGTGGAAAACCGCAGCATTTATGCCTTTGTAAAGCTTCTGCTTCTGCAGGAATCCGAGAAGGCAAGAGAATTGAAAAAACAGCATCCCTCCCAGTTGCAGCGCATCAGCGAGGATCTGGCCAGGGAGATGATGAATTTCGATAACCCCATCTATCTGGACCGGATGATGGGCCTTTTGCAGCAGACCATCACCTATAAAAAACTGAGAAATGAAGTGCAGAAAAAGGAACGTTCCTATAAACAGGAAAAAAAGGAACGGGACAGACTGCGCAGAATGATCTTAAAAGAGATCCCGGACAGGATTCCGGATCTTTATCCCCTGGCCCGGGAAAAAAAGAGGCATTTTATCCTGCATATCGGACCTACCAATTCCGGCAAAACCTATCAGGCCCTGCAGTGCCTTAAAGAAGCGGAGACGGGAATCTATTTATCGCCCCTGCGGCTTCTGGCGTATGAGATCTTTGACAGACTCAATCATGAGGGCGTGATCTGTGAGATGATCACCGGCGAAGAGGAAATCCATGTACCGGGCTCCACCCACACATCTTCCACCATAGAAACTCTGGATATTTATAAAAACTACGATGTAGCAGTGATAGACGAATGTCAGATGATCGCCGATTCCCAAAGAGGCGGCGCCTGGACCAGAGCGATCCTGGGCGTCTGCGCGCCACAGGTGCATATCTGCTGCGACAATTCCTGCCGGGATCTGGTATGCCGCATGATCGAAGACTGCGGCGACGATTACGAGATCGTTTATCATGAGCGCAGTGTGCCGCTGTTGTTTGACAAAAAGGAATTCAAGTTTCCGGAGGGGATCCGGGAAAAAGATGCCCTCATCGTCTTTTCCAAGCGATCGGTCCTTGCAGTGGCAGCGGAGCTGCAAAGAAGGGATATCAGTGCCAGCGTGATCTACGGAAAACTTCCCTACGATGTTCGCATGAACGAAGTGCGTAAGTTTACGGAAGGGGAGACAAAGGTGGTGATCTCCACAGATGCCATCGGAATGGGATTAAACCTTCCCATCAGAAGGATCGTCTTTTTGGAGACGGAAAAATTCGACGGCATAAAGAGCAGGCCCCTGAATGTTTCCGAGATCAAACAGATCGCGGGACGGGCAGGCCGCCGCGGCATTTTTGAAAAAGGCTATTATACCTCGGAGTATTCCCGCAAACTGATCCGTTCGGCGGTTTCGGCGGAGCTGGAGCAGATCGACAAGGTCAGACTGGGGATTCCCGAGAGTATCACTTCCATAGAAAAACCCATTTCCGAAATCCTGAAACGATGGGTAGAGCTTCCGGATCAGGAATACTACAAAAAAGAAGATATCAAAGAGCAGATGTTCCTTGCGGGGAAACTGGAACAGATCACCTCCGATAAGGAGATTATCTACAAGATGGTCACCACGCCTTATGATTCCAAAAATGATGAGCTGACACAGCTCCTTTTAACCCTGACCCTGATCGAAACGGGCCGCAGGGATGATCTGTCGGACATTATGGCGATCTACATGGCAGAGGGAAGCTATGACGGCGCACCCTTAGAGGAGCTTGAGAGGCTGTATTCCACCTGCGATCTTTTGTTCCGGTATGCGAAAAAATTCGAGCACAACGATTATCTGGAACGGATCACGGAAAACAAGCGGCTGATCTCCGAGCGGATCATAACCATTTTGAACCAGCAAAGGCTGCCGGTACGAAAATGCAGCCGCTGCGGCAAGCAGGTTCCCTGGAACTATCCTTATAATCTGTGTGAAAAATGCTTCCGTACGTTGCGGGGAGGCTGGTAAAGACAAAAGCTTCTGATGGCAGAAACTGATGGGAGGAATGATCCTTGGACAGAAAAGAGAAAAAACTGAGACAGGAAAGGGATCTGAATCTGTTTAAGATGGGGGTGATCACCGCGATCACCGCTGTGATCGCCCTGGTATTTTGCGCTTTGTTTCTGTGGCAGCGTTTCGGCAATACCAATAAGCAGCCTGCCATCACCAATGATTATATTGAAAGCAGGATTGCCCAGGTGGCAAAGCTTACCACCGCGGAAATGACATATCGCGGCATCATCAGCTTTACGGAAGGCGAGATTCCGCTGATCAATCAAAAGCACTTTAATGCCATTTATGAGGCCAAAGTCAATGTGGGGATCGATGCTTCCGAAATCAAGGTGGAGGCTACAGATGAAAAAGTGGTGGTCCGCCTGCCGAAGGCAAAAGTCATCGACGAAGTAAATGTTTTGCCGGATTCCCTCAGGTTTTATGATGAGCGGACTTCCCTTTTTAATCCCATAGATACGGATGACGTACCCCAGGCACTGCAGAAGGCCCAGGAGGATGCGAAGCTGAATGCGAACGCCGAAGGGATCATGCAAAAGGCCGATGAACAGGCCAAAGAACTGATGCAGGCATTTTTCCCGCCGGAGCTTTTGGGAGAGCGGAAGCTGGAGATCATCAGCGAGTGAAGGGGTTGTCTAATCGGCGTATTTTTGGTATACTAAATCCGGTTTTTTGTTAAACGGAGGTAGACAAAATGAAGAAATATGTAGCGGAATTTATCGGTACTATGGCACTTGTATTTTTGGGCTGCGGAACGGCAATGCTTGTGGGGTGCAATGCGGAAGCAGGCTGCGGTTATCTGCTGACGGCACTGGCCTTCGGCCTGACCATTGTGGGTATGGCATACTGCATCGGCAATATTTCCGGCTGCCACATCAATCCGGCGGTTTCTCTGGGTCTTTTGCTCAGCAAGAGAATGAGCGGATCGGATTTTATCGGTTATATCGTATCCCAGTGTCTGGGCGCAACGGCAGGTTCCGCACTTTTGGCGTTGATCTTCGGTCTCGGCGGCGTGACCGATAAGACAGGCGGTTTCGGAAGCAACGGCCTTGGCGGCGTAGGCGGAAGCTTCGTGGCAGGTCTTTTGGTAGAGATCATCCTGACATTTTTCTTTGTTCTTGTGATCCTTGGAGTGACCAGTGAAAAAGCCGGCCATGGTTCCTTCGGCGGTCTGATCATCGGATTTTCCTTGACACTGGTTCACATCATCGGTATCGGACTGACCGGTACCAGTGTAAACCCTGCCCGTTCCTTAGGACCGGCAATTCTGGCAGCCATTCATAACAACATGGCACCGGCAGCCAGCCTTTGGGTATTTGTGGTTGGGCCCTTCGTGGGAGCAGCATTGGCAGCAGTTGTGTATGGTTTTTTGGAAGCTGAAAAATAAAGCGTAAAAAAAGAAAGGCAGGGAAACAGATATGAAAAAATTTATGGCAGAGTTTAAAGAGTTCGCACTGAAGGGCAACGTTATGGACATGGCAGTCGGTGTTATCATCGGTGCTGCCTTCGGTAATATCGTAACCGCTCTTACGGAAAGCTTTATCACCCCTCTGATCGCAGCCATTACCGGCGGAACCGGGGAAGACGGCGTAGCCATCGGTGGTCAGTTTATGATAAACGGCGTTGCTTTTAACTACGGTGCTTTTATTTCCGCAGTGATCAATTTCCTGATCATCGCTTTGATCCTGTTCTGCATGCTCAAAGGCGTAAACAAGCTGATGGAAGTAGGTAAGAAAAAGGAAGAGGAAGCAGCACCCACTACGAAGATCTGCCCCTTCTGCAAAAGCGAGATTTCAAAAGAAGCAACCAGATGCCCTCACTGCACTTCTGAACTGAAGGACTGAGGAATAGTACAAACGGATAGCATAACAAGATCCCGGCAATGACCGGGATCTTTCTGTATGCTTGAAAAACGGGAGAGCAATATGACAAACAGCAAGATCACAATCGGGATCATGGCCCACGTGGATGCGGGAAAGACAACTCTTTCCGAGCAGATCCTTTTTCACAGCGGAGCCCTGCGCAAAGCAGGAAGAGTGGATCATGGGGACAGCTTTCTGGATATGGATGCCATGGAGCGAAGCCGGGGGATCACCATTTTTTCCAAGGAAGCGCAGTTCCAAATGAATGATATCAGCTTTGTACTTTTGGATACACCGGGCCACGGAGATTTTTCCGCGGAAACGGAGCGGGTGCTCTGCGTCCTTGACTATGCGGTGCTGCTGATCAGTGCTGCAGACGGTGTGACAGGCTATACCGAGGTACTTTGGCAGCTGCTGAAAAACAGAGGGATTCCCACCTTTATCTTTGTCAACAAAATGGACCAGTTCGAAGGACCGGACAGGGAGACCAGAAAAGAAGAGATCCTCAGGGCACTGGAAGAAAAACTGTCGGAAGATATCCTGGATTTTTCCCTGCCGAAGGAAAGCCGGGATGAGGATTTTTGGGAGCGGGTTGCCATGACGGATGAAGGCCTGTTGGATCTGTTTTTAAAACGACAGGCAGGGGGAGCGGATGCGGCTATTTCCCGGGATGAGCTGGCAGAGGCCGTTTTGCGAAGAAATGTGATGCCCTGCTTTTTCGGAAGTGCGTTGAAGCAGACGGGAATCGAAGAATTTTTGGAGGAGCTTTGCAGCCTGGTAAAAGAAAAAACCTGGCCGCAGGAGATGGGCGGCAGAATCTTTAAGGTGAGCAGGGATCCCCAGGGCCAGCGTCTTTTGCATGTGCGCATGACAGGCGGCAGCCTTTCCGTGCGGGATGAGATCACATTACAAAAAAAGGATGAAAAAACGGAGGAGACTGCATTTGTTACGGAAAAGATCACCCAGATCAGGGTTTACTCCGGCGGAAAGTTTGAAACGGTTCAGAGTGCCGTGGCCGGTGATGTGGCGGTTTTATGCGGGCTGACGGGAGGATATGCATCCGAAGGATTCGGATTTGAAGCGGACCTTAGGGCCACAGGCCCTGTGCCGGTGCTGTCCTATCAGGTCAGTGGTCCCGGCGATGTGCCCATACCGGCGCTTTTTGAAAAGCTAAGGCTTTTAGATGAGGAGAATCCCGAGATCTCTCTGCGCTTTGAACAGGAAACGGGGAAGATCTATCTGCTGGTAATGGGGCAGGTACAGTCCCAGATTCTGGCGGCCCAGATGGAGGAGCGCTTTGGGATGCCAATCACTTTCGGACAGGAAGATGTGGTCTACCATGAGACCATTGAAAATACGGTGGAAGGAGTGGGACACTTTGAACCCTTAAGGCATTATGCGGAAGTGCATCTGATCCTGGAGCCGGCAGAGCGGGGCAGCGGACTTACCTTTGCCTCCAAGATATCAACGGACCGGCTTTCCCTGAACTGGCAGCGTCTGATCCTGCAGCATTTGGGAGAGAAAAAACACAGAGGGGTTCTGACGGGAGCCCCCATTACGGATATGAAGATCACCCTTTGCGACGGCAAAGCACATTTGAAGCACACAGAGGGCGGCGATTTCAGACAGGCTACCTACAGAGCGGTGCGCCAGGGACTGATGCAGGCACGGAGTATTTTGCTGGAGCCCTATTATAAATGCAGGATCACCGTTCCTTCCGCAAATATCGGCCGGGTGTTGACGGATCTGGAACAGCGAAGCGGCAGCGGAACTCTGGAGATCATGGGGGAGGAGATTTCCGTGATCAGCGGCAGGGCGCCGGTGGCCACCATCCGGGATTATGCGGAAAGTCTCATGGCTTTTTCCGGGGGCAGAGGCAGGATCGAGTTTCGCTACGACGGCTATGACATCTGCCACAACACAGAGGAAGTGCTGGAACAAAAGCACTACGATCCTCTGACGGATGTAAGGAACCGGTCGGACTCTGTATTCTGCGTCCACGGCAGCGGACAAAGCGTGCCCTGGGACGAGGTATTTGACCATATGCACCTGCCCTCGGTACTGGCGGAAAAGAAGAAAGAAGATATGCTCCTTGCGCCTCCGCCCAGGCTGCGGCAGGAGAAAAGCGCGGGAAATGACGAACTGCGGGAGATTTTTGAAAAGACCTACAAGACCAGTTTTGATGGAAAAAGACCGGACCCTTCCGCTGAAAAAAGAAGGATCACCCCGAAAAACGAGACCGCGGGAGAAAGTGTTTCTTCCTATAAGAAAAAACAGGATACTGTCAGAGAAAAGGTGCTTCTGGTGGACGGATATAACCTGATGCATGCGGATCCGCAGCTGAAGGAACTGTCCCGTCAGAATCTGGACAGTGCCAGAGATGCGCTTCTGGATATGCTCAGCGACTATCACGGTATGCAGGAGGGACGGCTGATCGCAGTCTTTGACGCATATAAAGTACCGGGCAGAGCGGCAGTATCCGGAGCCTATCATAATATAGAAGTAGTATTTACAAAGCAGGACCAGACAGCGGACATGTATATAGAAAAGACGGTTCATGAGCTCCATAAAAAATCGGATGTCACCGTAGTAACATCCGATGGGATCGAACAGGTTGTATCCTCCGGTCAGGGAGCGATGATTCGCTCTTCCCGGGAATTTCTCGGGGATATGCAAAGGCAGCGGGAAATGCTGCGCAAAGATCATAACGTGAGCGAGTAAAAGGAAGCTTTACTGCCAGCCGCCGTCCAGGGTGATGATCTGGCCGGTGAGATAACTGGGGGCCTCGATAACATGGCGTACCATCTTTGCCACTTCAATGGTGGTTCCGATGCGGTCCGCCGGGATCTCGCCCTTCAGGACTTCCAGGTCAGACATGGAAAGATGTTTGTTCATATCCGTGTCAATAACACCGCAGGCGATGGCGTTCACCTGAATATTGCTGGGAGCAAGCTCTTTTGCCAGGGATTTGGTGAAACTGTTCAGGCCACCCTTGGATGCGGAATAGGCGACTTCCATGGAAGCGCCCACATTGCCCCAGACAGAGGAAATGTTGATGATCTGCCCCGCGTGTTTCTTCAGCATCAGGGGAATGGCCATTTTGCTGGTATAAAAGCAGGAGGACAGATTGGTGCGGATGATGCCATCCCAGTCGGATATTTCCATTTCCGATAACAGACCGATATAGGAAATGCCGGCATTGTTGATCAAAACGTCCAGATCCGTGATCTCGGAGAAGCTCTCTTTGACAAATCCGAAGTCACCGATGTCGCCGATGAAGCAGGTACATTCAATGTTGTGTTTGTCAGCCAGTTCGTTGGCAAGCCGCGTCAACCGTTCGGAAGAGGAATGGCAGGTCAGATACAGTTCATATCCCTTGCCGGCCAGTTCTCTGGCGATGGCCTCGCCGATTCCGCGGGAGGCTCCAGTGATCATTGCTGTTTTTGACATGGGGACCACCTCCTTATTTTTGTTTGATTATAACATGTTTTTCCGAATCTGTGGCCGGAAGGAGAATTTTTTTTGGTAAAAATCCACGAAAAAGGCTTTGGATTAACATAAAATTAAGAAAGATGCACAAAAAAATTAAGAAAGACACTAGATGTTGTTGACAAAGAGGTTTTAAGATGTTATATTTGTCAATGGATGTAACAATTTCGTAACAAATCTAAACAATACTGAAACATTTCAGGAGGATTATTATTATATGTATAATCGGAACATGAAGCTATTTGCCTGTGTATTATCCACAGCAGTTGCTTTTTCATCCTTCACACTTCCTGTATCGGCAGGCGATCTGCTTCCTTCCATCGGAGCAGGCTCCGTTACCGTAGCGGACGGCGTGGAGATGGCATCGGCACAGACGGCTTCTGCAGCAGCTTCCACAGGAGCAGGCAGCAGCGATATCGTTTTCTTCGGAGCCGGTGTAGAGACCGCAGCAGGCGGACTTACGGCAACCATTGAGACAGATCAGGAAGCGGCTTCCACCGAAGTGCAGACTACCGCACTTCCTACCGTAGCAACAGATGAAGCGGTTGCGGCACAGCCGGATACAGATGATTCCGCAGTGATCGCACTTGCAGCAATGAATTCGGATCCTACCACAGATCTTGTGGCAGATGCTTCCGCAACAGATGTTGCAGTACCTGCTGAGATCGCAGCAGCAACGTTGCAGGAAAGCGCTCCCGCCCAGGAAGCAGAGCAGACCCAGCAGCCTGCAACAACTGTTTCCGGTCAGGATGTGGCAGCAAGCAGCGCGAAAGAGATGTATCAGAATCTCGTGATCGCAAAATGTAACGATTTCGTAAATGTACGTAAAGAGCCCAATGAAGAGGCAGAGATCCTCGGAAAGCTTTACAACGAATCCGTAGGTGATTTCGTTTCCGAGGCAGAGAACGGCTGGGTAGAGATCATTTCCGGTACCGTTCGCGGATATGTTAAGAGCGATTATGTGGTAACAGGTGACGAGGCAGTTGAGAAGGCCAAAGAAGTAGGCAAGCGCATCGCTACCGTACATACCACCACACTTTATGTTAGAGAAGAGCCTACTACTGATGCTCCTGTTGTAGGCATGGTAGGTGAGGATGACGATCTTACCGTACTGGAAGAGAATGACGGTTGGGCAAAGGTTTCCATCGAGGAAGGCGACGGATATATCTCCACTGAGTTCGCTACCCTGAAGACCGAGTTCCATAAAGCAGAATCCAAAGAGGAAGAAGCAGCCAGACTTGCAAAAGAGAAGGCTGAGAGAGAAGCAGCTCAGGCTGCAGCTAATAAGAAGTCCGGAAAGAAGAAAAAAGGATCCGGCGGTTCAGGCGGCGGAAGCGTTGCAGCTCCTTCCGGCGGAAACGGATCGGCAGTTGCCAGCTACGCACTGCAGTTCGTTGGTAATCCTTATGTATACGGCGGTTCCAGTCTGACAAACGGAACGGACTGCTCCGGATTTACCATGAGCGTATATGCAGCATTTGGTGTGGGACTTCCTCACTCCTCCGGTGCACAGAGAAGCTGCGGTACCGATGTGGGCGGCCTTGCGAATGCACAGCCCGGCGACATCGTATGTTACTCCGGACACGTAGGAATCTATATCGGTAACGGACAGATCGTACATGCATCTACCGCTAAGACCGGTATCAAGGTTTCCAACGCAAGCTACAGAAGCGTACTTTCCGTAAGACGTATTCTCTAATATCCATAAGTCAGAAATCGCCGATCAGGCGTTTCAAAAGATAAGCGTAGGGCAGATCGTAAGATCTGCCCTTTTTGCATGTGATCAGATCTACGCCGCCTCCCGCTCGTCGAAAGCCTGAATTCATACATCACGTCAGCCGCACGCAAGGTGCTCCCTTCAAAATCACTTACGATCTTGGAGCGTAGTGTAACTGTTTCGTATTAACTCGACCATATACTTGCCAGAATGCGAATCTACGGCGTTGTTATCAGTCGTCGATGGACACCCATCGACTCCATCTTCCGCCTTGTAGATTGCTCATTCTGCCGTCGTATGATAGTCGAGGAATATAAAAACAGTTACACTGGCGATTTTGCGGGAGACCGGTAAGAGTGCGGCGAGGTATTGCAATAAACCGTACAGATGAGATTGTGGCGAGGTATTGCGATAAAACGGACAGATGGGGTTGCGGCGAGGTATTGCATAAACCGTAAAGAAGAGCGTGCGGCAGCGCATCCGCGAGCGGTTTCGTCACAATGCACAATACCTGCGAAATGCAAGGAGAATTTGCACCAAACCGCCGAAAAGTTTTCCACAATGGCCGCAACGATTTTATCGCAAAAACTGACTTATAAACGAAGTTTTCCACATTATCCACAAAATTTGATGAAAAATAATAGGATTTTATGGTAACTCTCCAAACAAACGTTTTGTGAAATATCCTAAATTTGATGTTTTCCGGAAGAAAAAAAGGAAAAACTATTGACAGAAACAAAACCCCGGAAGGAATCATGTCGATATATAGATCAAAGAATGCGCATACGTTGTAAAACAGGCGGTTTTGTGCTATAGTAACTATGTATTTCTATGCGAAAATATCCGACCGGAGGGACGTTTTGATGAAACAGAGACGGCCTGCAAATGAACATGGTTTTACCCTTGTGGAGATGATGGTGGTTCTGCTTGTCATGTCTATTGTACTTGGTGCGACCATGTGGGGCGTTACCGGTTGGATTCAGCATTTTACCTATATCAAAAACGAGGATATGGCAAGGTTTGTTTACCTTGGTGCCCAGTCCGGTCTTTCCGACTATGAGAGCAGAGGAACCCTGGATGCTCTGTTTGACGAGATCCGTTCCGATACAGCCAATGCCACCATGGTGGCCGAGGCGCAGAAGACTCAGTACGGCCTTCCTATTGAGGATGATCTGCACGATCAGCAGCATGAGTATGCCTATCTGAAGGTGAGCAGCGGCGGTATCGATCAAAATCCCCTTCTTTATAAGCTGATCGGTCCTTATCTTACGGACGCCGGTTCCATGGATGGCAGTGTAGTCTTAGAGCTTGATATGACGGCCAAAAAGGTCTATTCCGCATTCTATTCGGACTGGGCTACGGGTTATGAATATGGCAATCATGCCTCCGTGGTCCGCGGCAGCTATGCTATCTACAAGGACGGAGCGAAGGATACCCGTTCACCCTCCGAGCGAAGCGAATACTGCGTCGGATATTTTGGTGCCGATCAGGTGAATGTGGCAAGGCTGGAAACTTCGGATGAAGAGATCGAGGTTAAGGAAGCTATGCTCTACAACGAGGAAACCCTGCATCTGGATTTCCATTCCGAAACTGCCAATCTGGAAAACTACACGGACTATATTATTGATTTTTACAAAAAGACGGATGCGGGAGACCAAAAGGTCTTCAGCGTGAAGTTCGAGCCCGGTAAAACGGATATGCTGGGGCTTTTTGAAAGCGGCGTGGAGAAAGCTCCCGTGCCCAAATCCCTTTCCGTTATGGACGGCTCCGGTACCCTTTTGCCGGATAAATACACCTTCTATGTAGGATACAAAAAAACACAGAATCCGGCTGCGGACCCCGATGATATGGATCTGACCATTCTTCTGGACCAGCAGACAGATTCTCTGAGCCTTGCCCAGTTATCCGATGAGGATCAGGCGGGCAAAACCGATAAAAAGGGCCTTAGCATTTGTCGCTTCATGCCTGATGATCCGGCCCTGATGTATGCGGTTGTCAATGTAGCTGCTTCCTCGAGAGCAGGTGCGGCTCTTTCAGGCAGCGGCAGCAAAAAATCCAACACCGAAAATGATCTTTTTGCTACGGATTATCTGAATCCTGCTCCGGCGGACGGAGAGGAGACTGTTTCAAGTGGCAACTATCATATTGCCAATAACAGGCATCTTTACAACCTGCGGTTTGCGGAAAAAGCCCACGGCAGAGATCACGCAGATCAAGCCTACAGCTATACTCTTACCCGGGATCTGTATTTTACCAACGCCCAAATTTATAAGATCCGCAGCGGAGGCTATTCCCGGATCCTTCCGGCGGATGCTTCATTTGTAACCATTCCCGAGCTCTCAGCAAAGAGCATTCTTGACGGCGACGGGTTCGGCCTGTACGATGTAAAGCTTACCAATGCATCCTGCGTGGAGTATCCCAGAGATGCCCAGGGCAGGCTCCTTAGCGGCAGTGCCGAGAATACGGCAGGGCAGATCGGTATCTTTGCAACTTCCAAAGGAATGATCAGACGGCTGAGCCTTCGAAATGCGTCCGCTGTTTATCTTTCCAAAGAAAAAGCAGGAAGCCTTGCTACAGATGACTCCTTCCCTGTTTGCAGCGATAGCTTAAGTGCCTGCGGTATTTTGTGCGGCAGGGACGAAGGCTCCATGCAGGAAATCTATGTGGACGATAAATGTCTTCTGGATGCCACCATCTATCAGATGGCAACGCCGGATAAGAAGAAGGGCTGCGGCATCGGAATGCTGGCGGGAACCCTTTCCATGAAAAAGAAGCAGGCCGGCAAGGATCTGCAGAGCCATGACAGGCTGTATACCGCAGGAACGCTGACAGCGACCCTGGGAGGAACAGAGCAGGGATCTTCCAAGCCGAAGTTTGCCAAAGTGACGGCGAAAGCAGAAGAGAGCGGCAGAGGCGATATCTTTGATCAGACCGGCGCAGATGCTTATGCTTACGGCATCGGCGGTATGTTCGGTTTTGTGTGGGACGATGTATCGGAGGCAACTGCTCTGACAGATCAGCCGTCTATCGGTCTTAGCGGATCGGAGACAAAGGAGAAAGAGCAAAAGAGCGAAGCAGAAGGATATCTTGCCAAAATGCCCCTCCGGAAGGCAGATCCTTCCTATGAGCACGCAGAAACGCCGCAGATCGAAACCGAAGACGTGTTTGCCAACTGGGAATGGTCTTTGGAAAATCATACCAATATCAATCAGACGAAAAATGATCCCGATACCTGCTTTACCGGAGGTATTGCCGGTAACCTTATCGCTTCGGTTCCTGTCGGTATCATGCAGGTAACGGATACGGAAGGGGATCATTTCATAGGGGATCAGCTCAAAGCCCAGGTAACGGGCGGAAGAAACTACGGAACCGTTTGCGGAGGCGATTACGTGGGCGGTATTCTGGGCGTAAACGGACCCGGCGGCTATCTGGATGACTGCATCAGCTACGGCGATTTGAAGGCCTACAGAGGAGTCTCTGCCGGTATCGCTTCGGAAAACTACGGATTTATCAAAAACTGTGTCATTGACAGAACAGACGCAGACAGTGACAGGCCTTTGGGATACTTCCCGAAGATAGACGGTAATGAAACTGTGGCAGGCGGGATCACCAGTGTGAACCATGAGGACGGCGTGATCCTTGACTGCAGCGTGGCTGCCACCGCGGGAGAACAGATCAGCCTTGGAAACGGACATACCATGGGGGATGACAAGACCATCCTCATTGTGGGCAATGAAATGAATAGCATCGGCTACCTTGCGGGAATCAACTATGGTGTCATCAACGGCGGTATTGTAGGTCCTTATCTGGAATATTCTTCTGACAGGGAAAATATGACCATCGGCGGCGTAGCCGGGATCAACCACAGCTGCGGCGTGGTAAAACATCTTGAATCATCCATCGATTTTTCGGCGGGACAGGCCAGATACGTGGGCGGTATCCTGGGCGAAAACAGCGGCATTGTAAAACAGTGTATCTTCAGCGGAATTATCAGACAGCCCGGGCTTAGCAGTTCTGTGGGGATGTGCTACGGTGGTATCACTGCGATCAACAGAACAGACAAAAAAATGCAAAATCCCCGCACACCGCTTGTTAAGGGTTGCTATGTAGTAGGCGGAAGGATCTATGCAAACGGAGTTGGATATTTTACTGCGGAAAGTGACCAGGCACAGATCATTGCAAGGAGCAGCGCCGTCGGCGGTATATGCGGAAGCAATGAGGAGGGCGCAAATATCACCGACTGCTATCTGACTGCGCATTATAAATGGGATGCAAACGGCAATGAGGAGAAAGACCAGACAGGCCACACTGTAATGGAAAGACAGAGCATTGTGGAAGTGAAAAACGGTCTGATCGGCGGGGTCAGCGGTCTGAACAGAGGACGGATCCTCCACTGCGGTTATACGGATAAAAATCTGATGCTGCAGGAAGATATGGATGCGGCTAGAGACTATATCATGATCGGCATGAGCCCTGCGGCAAAACCCGTGGCAGGGCGCAGGCTTTTGTCTGCCCTGTGTCAGGAGCAGATGAATGACCCTGCTGCCGATATGGCATTTTATGATAACATAGCGCACTATCTCGAAGCAGCTGCCGGCGGCAGTTTTCCGACGGATTCCGATGACGGATTCGTGGCAACAGACGGCTTCAGGCAAGACCGCGCCAGCCGGATCGCTGCCATAGATGCAGCCATGGAAGCAACGGGGCAGATCGGGGAAGCGGATGCATCCATCAAACAGAGAGAACGCACCGCGTTTGCTGCGCAGACGCTCCGGGAAATGCTGCAAAAGCCCTATAGTGCAGATCTTGTAGCAAACGTAAGAGAGCGGATCGGAGATCTGAAAGATTCGAACCTTACCATAGGAACGGAGGCTGTTAACGCCCTTCCGAAAAACCCTACCCCCGCAGATGCATCCATACACCTCGATGCATTTACACAAAGCTACGATGCTTCAGACAATACGGTGATCATCACTTCTTCAAACGGAACGGGACATGTGGGAGGCATCACCGGTTATAACGGATCCGGTGCGGATCTTTTATATTGCTGCAGCGGAAAATGGCTGGTGGAAACCTATCTGCCCAGACAGCAATATACGGCCACGGGAGGTATTGCGGGAGAGA
The DNA here is from genome assembly GCA_024685005.1 of Lachnospiraceae bacterium. Lineage (GTDB taxonomy): Bacteria > Bacillota > Clostridia > Lachnospirales > Lachnospiraceae > RGIG7926. Next base: position 15,397 of record JAIKWF010000092.1, on the reverse strand, counting down.
ATGTCTCCGATCATGCCTTCAGCTTTAATATGAATCTGGCCTATGTGCGCAGAGAGCTTTCTCCCTCCACGGATTCTTTTTCCGTGTCCGACCAGGAATCCTATTTCCACAAGTATCATTATGTGGGCGGCGTCATCGGGACACAGCTGAACGAAACCGGTACAGACTGGATCGTGTCAGGATGTCTGAATGCGGGGAAAGTCGTTAATATGTTCGGCAATAACGCAGGCGGGATCATCTGCCAGTGGGTGAAAAACGGCGGAACCGTGGCAGAGTGCTACAACTTCGGTACCCTGGTAACGGGATACAGTGATAACCATTTCTGGGGTTACGGCAAGAGACGATCGGACGGCGGCGGCTGGAACGGAACAGCCGGTGGTATTGTAAGCCACATGGTAGAGCTGAACCCCGATGCACCCTGCAATATCATATCCTGTAACAATTATGGCGTTATCAATCTCCCCATGCGGGGCGTCAGCCATATAACAAGAACTGCAACCAGCAAAAATGCCCTCTTTATGGCCAATGAGGCCGGAGGAATTGTGGGTGAAATCTCTGCGGAAAACGTGGAAGAGATCTATGTCATCAATGTCAAAGACTGTTTAAACAGTGCCGATTCCGTGATCTATTGTCACGGTACCGTTGCGGGGATCATATCCAGGATCGGAGGATTCAGTTCCAGAGGCGGTTCCGGTCAGTTGAAGGCCAATTCCCTTGTGGTCAATCTGGACGGAAACAGGAATTATTCCTCATTTTTCTACAGGAACGGAGGACTCTACGAATCGGTTGCAAATGGTAACATTAATCGGGACAGCGACTACAGCAGCGGTGTGCTGGCCGGTATCGACAGGGATGAAGGGATCGGCTATCTGAGCGCCAGAAACAATCTGAGCGTTCGATTCAGAGGCAATAACTCCGCACAGGAAGGCAGATATAAAGTTCTGCGTGACATCCCCAAGCAATCATACACAGCCCTTTGCGGATACAATTTTTACATTGACGAAAAATCTTTCCATTATATGAAGGCCAATGATAAATTGTTCCCCCGGATCAAGGGCCTGGACGGAAGCCGTAAGAAGATCGACACCACGGTATCGGCTGCCAGCTCGGATGCAACGGAAAGCGCCCAGATCAAGCGGGTTTCCTTTAACAACAATACGGCAACCGGAGATGCTCTGGATTATCTGGCTCAGGAGCCGGACCGTTATGCCAATGCCCACAGACTCTATGGCCTGACAGCAGCAGACGGAGAAAGCCGGACAGATCGTCATATACTTACCTGGCAGCAGGGCGGCTATCAGATCACCCAGCTGAATGGGAAAAACGGTTATCTGTCCTATGTGGGAGATAAAAAGGTGATCCGTCAGCATCTGTATGAAACGGACGAAAACGACGCCACGGATGAAGTGTTCGGACCGGTGGTCTATGAGTTTGACGAAAATCCTGCGGAAAGCGGACGGACCTACACAAAACCTCTTTCCATCTATCATAACTACCGGGAAGCGCTGCGTCTTGGCACAGACGGTATTTCGGGAAGCCGCATGCCTTTTACCGATGAGTTCGATATGGACTGGTACCTGCTGGATCGCAAGTATATCCGCATGATCGACTCCATTAAGCAGAATGATCTGGCGGACAAAGTGATCAACCTGGATGCCAAAGAGGATGCAGCCAATGGATACTACCGTGCTACCTGGGAAGTGGTAGCAGAGGATGGTTCCAATATTACCTCCGCCGAAAACTTTGATGTGCGGATCGAGTACTTTGCCCTGGATGAAGAGTTCAGCCTTGCAAATTATGACCAGGATACAAGTACTTACAACGGCATCTCGCCGAAAAAAGTAGAAAACAAGACAGCGGCAGCGGCCCTTACCACCTTTACAACCCCGGATGGTCTGATGGACGATCCTGCCAAGATCTATTATGCGGTTGTGCGGGCAAAAGATACCCGTTCTACCCTGTATTCCCAGGTGACAGAGGGAACCTATACCAGCTATGTGAAACTGAAAAACAAGCTTCCTACGCCCAAGTTTGAGATCGTGGAATACGGCGGCGACTGGGTATTGCATCTGACCAATGTGCAGGACTTTGCACCTTATATCGGCCGGGCAGATCTGAAGGTGGGAGCTTATGTTTCCAATAAGAATAAAAACACTGGCGCCAGCCTGTCGGGAGATAAGATGACGCTGGATGAAGACAGCAGCCTGCTTACCAATTACGTTATCTGTACTTCACAGTTAGGCCTGGGGCAAAAGGATATGGTACTGCGCGTTTATGCGGATGCTACGGATGTTCTTTCCGCAAGCGCTTCCGTTATGACGGTTTATGTTCCGGCTAAGCCGCAGCCCCAGATGGACTTTACCTACGGGGATGATGCGGAGACCCAGGAACACCTGAACGATACACCGGGCAAGCCCTCCTACAGAACAACCCTGCATTACAATGCATTTGATATGGATGATACATCCCTCATACCGCCTGTGGCACAGATCTTCCGTGCCGAGCTTTACGGTGTAGTGGATGACGGCACCGTTTCCTATCATGAAACCGTAGCAAGAAAAGAATATGCCCTGGAAGCAGGACAGTCCCTGCCGGTAACCCTGGGATACTATGATGTACCCTCCGGCGTGGATCTTTCAAAGTATAAAGAGTTTGGCGTGGAGATCTGGTATGCATCCGCAGGCCATGGAGACGTATATCAGTATACGAAGACCACTGCGGCAAGAGCAGATAAAAAACGCCGGACCACAGGCTTTATCACGGATCTTTCCGAAGGGCCCGCAGATCCTTTGTATTTCCACAGGACCATTGATATGCCTGTGCCGGATATGGAGATTGTCGCCTATGGTGATGAGTGGATGCTCCATGTAAAGAACATGGAAGACTATCAGGACTTTTTGGATATGGACGGCTTCATCCTCTGTGCTTATAAGAACACGGCGGGGAACCAGCAGATGACCTTTACGGCGGCTGATCTTGCAGATGACGAAGATAAAGTCCTGCAGCATGCCATCCCGCTGCTTGCTTCCTATCAGAACAATACAACCATCGGAAATATCACCTTCTGTGCCAAGGCAAACGGTGTCCGAACCAGAACGGTAACAAAAGACATCTATGTACCGAAGATCACCTGTCCTAACGGTATGGCTTACGGCTGGAAGAATGATACGGTCACGGATCGCCTGGATGACCTTGCGGATCCTTATTACAAGGGCACCGTGGAGTTTATCGAATACGGTCAGGATGGCGGCAATCCCAGACGGGATCTGTCACCTGCAAATAGTTGCAAGCAGGTATTTGTGGCAGAGCTCATCGGACAGAAGACCGTCAGCGAAGGCGGCCAGGATCAAATCGTGGAGCACACCCTTGCCAGAAAAGAGATCGAACTTGCGGAAGGTGAATCCGGAGATGTGGAATTTACCGCAGCAGATCTTGCGAACCTGACGGATGAAGAAAGAGCAGCTTATACCAAGCTTTCGGTAGACCTTTGGTATGGCGCCACCGGAACAGGCCCTGTCTATACCTACTTTAAGACAGGTAAAAAGTTAGCCGATGCACATCCCACCAGAAAAGAAGGCTTTATTACAGATCTTTCTTTGGGAACGGATAAGCCGGATTACTACTTCAGACAGGTAAGACTGCCCATGCCGCAGTTTGAGATCGTGCGCTGGAAGAGAGACGGAAACTGGGTGGCATATCTGACCAATCCGGAGGCATTTGAGGGAACGGATGCAACCGTAACCATCGAGCTTAAGGACGGCAATGCCCATCCGCGGTCACAGCACCTGATAGATCTTTCCGCACAGCCGGATGCTTCCCAGCCCGTTGCTGTTTATGCTATAGATCTTGCTGCAGACGGATCCCGTCCTAAGATGACAGCGTATGCAGCGGCAGAAGGCTACTGCAGATCGGAGGAATACCTCCATGTAGATCAGGGACAGCTTCGTCTGAAGACATCCATCAGCGGATGGGAGACCTACATGAACCTCAGCGCCCTGAAAAATGAGACCATGACCTATACCGAGGAAGGCGGAAGGGAAAAGATCACCTATCACGGTGTGCTGAGCACCTCCGCTCATTCGGCTAATGATGCCCAGTATATTACCACGGAGCTGACTGCAAAAGATGCGGATGGAAAAGAGGTAACCCTGTATCTGCAGACAGACCGCTACCTGGATAAGGGAACGGGTAACTGGACCCTGAAGGATTATGACATCGATCTTTCGGTAACATCGGATGATGCCACCGGGTTGGATCTGAAAGACTATCATGATTTCAAGGTGACCTGCTGGTGGTCCGCAATGGTTTGTCACAATAACAATGTGGCCAAACCGGACAAAAAGGTTCGCAGCTGGCTTCCTGTCAGCAAAGAGGTTGCGGAGAAGGCAGGATTTGCAAGAGAAAACGGAATCCTCACTTTTGTAGGCGGAAGTTATGAAGAAGACGGAGAGATAAAGACAGGTGGCAGCGTAGCAGAACCCATTTATTTCTATGCAGCCTCTCTTGCGGATGCCACCGCATTTTACGGCGTAAAGAAAGCATCTTACGCAAATAACGATACCGAAAATCCGCTTCGCATCGATTCGACCGTCACGATCACGAAGATCGAAGATCTGACGGAAACAGACCCGGCAAACGGCACTGTGGAATGGACCAGCGGAGCATCTGCAGACCATGCTTACAGGATCCAGCTGACCTATTATGAAAAAGATAAGACGGATCCCACCGTCAGCGGTAACTCCGTTCCTACGGTGAGCGGCAACGAAACGCCGCAGCCTGCAGGAAGCGAGAGAGAGGTTGTCACAAAGACGGAAGTTGTCACAGGCAACAGCTATACCATCCCGCCGGCCGCAGACGTATATGACGGCGCGGATCCTGCCGCATACGATTATGAAGTGGAGATCACCGTAATCGATGCAGCGATCCCGGAGGATGCCTCCGATGAGTTGAAGGCAGCCTACAGCAAGAGTCTGCGGGTGAGATTGCCGGAGACCTAGTTCGACAGCTACACCGGGCATACACCCATGAAAGATATGATTGTATGATCCGGCAACATCTGAACCGGAGAAAGACAGGCAGGATGTTGTGTGACACGGACCGGCAGGAGACAAGCATATGTTGTATCCGAACCGGTGAAAGTCCTGTTGCCGGAAGAATGATAACGAAGAAGAAAAAACCTGACTGAGAGGAACCCCATGATTAGATACCCGGGAGAAAGGAATCATAGAAATGAGCGCGGCGCTGCCATGGTTGTAGTGGTTTGCGTTATGATGGTTTTGATGATCCTGGCTCTTACCATGATCGCAGGAGCCTATCAGACCGTGGCATCGGTGCGGGACGGCCGGCGGGATGTGGGATATTATCAGCAGGCCTATTCCTTTTGTGAAATGATCCGGTCCAAAGTGGGGGACGGGAACGCAAAGTCTGTTCCCGCCCACCCTGCGGACCTGTATGAACAGATCATCTGCTTCGCGGCAGATGAAACCCTCTTCGGAGACGATACAAAACCCGTGGAGATGCCGGAGAAGCAATATGATGAAGTAAGCCGTAGTACGGGGGCTGGTTCGGAGAGCTTTGGCTCCCTGCAGCTTCGGATCCGGAAAAAACGGGCGGGTACCGATAAATGCAGACTGTTTCTTACGGTAAATATCAATGAGGAGGATAAAAAAATGGCCTCCTGTACCATTGGATTTGATGTGGTGCTTGGCACGGACGCCGTGGGAAAAACCTGCAAGATGGATTTTCGAAGCTATTACTGATCACGAAATAAAAACGAAGGAATAACTATAGCATGAGAAAAGGCAGACAGGAAGAAAAACTTCATATGGGATGCCAAGGCATGGCCATGACAGAAGTGATGATCGCATTTTTGCTTCTGACCATACTCTTTGGCCTTTTGTATCACTGCATCCGTTTTTCTTCCCAGATGATGGGAAAGGCAGCGGACATCGGAAGAGAAAACGAGCGCTACGAGGAAGCGGTGCAGACGGCATTTCAGAAAACCCCGTCTTCTGATCCCTACCATCTGACGAAAAGCGGAGAATTTACCATAACCTTTGCGGATGCAGGGGGGAATACATCCACAGTGACGGCGGATATTGCAAAAAAAGATGTGCCTTATACAGACTCGGAGGGGCAGTCCCAAACTGCCGGGATCTGGATCTATAACCACTAAGCGGAGCAGGAAAAATGAAGGAAAGGAACAGGGGAAAAAGCCCCAGGGGCCCCATAAAGGCAGCCGGAATCCGGGAAATTCTGGTACAGCAGAGCGGAACCACCATGGTTGAGCTGGTGGTCTCTTTTTTGCTGCTGGCGATTTTCCTGACCACCGTGACTATGGTGCTTTCCAATGCGGTATTAACCTATTACAATGAACAAAAGCTCATGAACGTGTATTCCGTTTCCGACACCGTGACAAAGGAAATCAGGGAGGATATCCGCAGGATGCAGGGCTCCGGCAGTTTCGCCGACGGAAGGGAACGAAAAGGTTACGTGAAGCTTCGGGACGGAGCAGGGAAAACGGTAACCGCAAAGACAGACCGGACCATGCCCGACGGCAGCACGAAAAACGTATATCACGGAGAGAGCATAGAATTTTTGCAGGCCAATGAAAAAGACGGCCTGCTGATGGAGCAGATGGATGCCAAAGGCCTGGCAAGCGCCACATGGATGGTGGATACCGACGGGATCCTGAAATCGGATGGAGATCTTTCGGCCCGGATCACCGCCGGCCAGCTTTGCGCCCGTTATTATTTAAAGAACGGAAAAGAAGAGACGGACGCTTTGCGAAATCTTTTTATGGACAGAGTTTATCCGGCCAGCTCCATTCGGGATACCTACCACGGTGTTCCCGACGGAGGATCCGTGCTGTGGGATGTGGAAGACAGGCTTCCTGCAGAGCTGTATCAGGGCCTGCCCATCACCCTGGAGTTTGACATCGAGTCCGCTTCGGAAGGGGGACAGGAAGTAGTAAGAGGCGTTCTTGTGACCGTGAAAGTATACGATATGCCGGAGAGCGGAGATGTGGCGGATGTGACGGATCCCATCTATTCCAGAAGCAGCATGATCCCGCTTCAGAACGAGGTATATTACAAGGCAGAGGACACCACATCCTTTGATACCACCTACTAATGAAACGAAATCGATTAAGATGCAAAAAAACGTTAAATAACAAGTGGGATTCTTTACATGCCCCTAAAGCTTTGATACAATTAAGACGATACATATAACAGTGAGACACAAAGAGCACAGACCGGGAAAACGGATTTGAACGGTGCTGCGGGAAGGACGGGGTCCTTTACAAAAATCATCCAAGGAGGAACGAAAATATGATGAAGAGATTAAAAGAAATGAAAAAAGATCAAAAAGGTTTTACACTGGTTGAGCTGATCGTTGTATTGGTCATCCTCGCAATTCTGGCAGCAATGCTGGTACCTGCTCTTTTAGGTTATATCGATCGTGCCAAGGAAGGCAAATACGAAGAGGAAGTACATTCCATCTATACCGCTTTGCAGGTGATCTACGATGAAGCTTACGCAAAGGGAACCACGAGCATGAATATCGGCGTTGGTGATAATGACGAGCTGAATAAGATGATCGCACCTGCCAAAGTAACGGCGATTGACAATGTTAATTCCAAGAAGGTTGACGGAAGTGCAGCTGTAGCTCTTGATCCGAAGAAGAAAGAGGACTATACCGTTAAGAGCTTTAAGGTAACCTTCAATTCTCAGGACGGTTCCACCACCGGTATCACCGGAGAACTCAGCGGCGGAGCAGTGACAGTTACACTGAATACTTCCGGATCATAATTTCACAGGGTTAATTCAGCCGGCATCGCACAGCGCGGTGCCGGTTTTTTCATGCGTTACTTCATGCCGGTTTTTTGTGCGACAATACTGATTTTTCTCCCAAAATGTGCTATAATTTTCGCAGGTATGCGTGAATTAATGTGTGATACGCGAAAGCGCGGAAAAGAAAGAGGTTTCTATGCCCGATATCTATCATGCAGAAACAATTGAAGATTCCCCCGTGGAGAGGATGAACCGGCGGATCAGAATGCAGCGGATCGTTATGGTGGGGGTCATGCTGATCCTGACAGGTTCCGTGATCTGGTTCTATCTGACAGCCTCCGTGGCATCCCAGAAGGCCCTCAGAGAGGCAAAGGATGTCCGTCTTGCCATGCGGATGATCGCCATTGAAAAGTATTCGGAGGGAACCAGCATCTACAATCCACTGGCCAAAGACGGTCTGGTTCCCGGGGTTGCGGAAAAAGTGGCCAAGATATCCGGAGCAGAGGGAAGGATCATTCTCACCGGCTGGGACACCGTGAACAATGATGCCAATTCCTTTACCTATACCAAGGGGAACTATGTGGTATTTTTCAACAAGAGTGCCGCGCTGGATCCGGAGGGACTCATTGAAAATGATGTGCAGCTGGAGTATTCCGCGGATATGGAAAAAAGCCAGTGGGAAGTGTATCTGCAGATTCGGGTGACGGATTTCGAATAGCAGCATAAAGAGGGAGCATGGAAGCATTTTTAAGTATTTTTACAATTATATGGCTGTTTTTTATCGGCGCCGGATTCTTTTCCATTCTTTATGCCCTCTGTCTGAGACTGGAAGGCAGGATTTCCGGAAAAGATTATGTATGTGAAAACTGTGGCATGGTGCTGCCGGTAAAGGACCTGATCCCGGTATTTTCCTATCTGTTTTTAAAGGGACGCTGCCGAAGCTGCGGAGAAAAGATACCGGCCGGGGAGCTGGTGGCAGAGATCGCAGGAGGCCTTATAACGGAGGCGGTGTTTTTCCGGTTTGGCCGACATGCTTCCATTAAGGGAGCCATCGCTTTTTCCGGGGTGCTGGATATTACGGCGACGATTTCTCCATGGAAGGCCTGCAGCCTGCTTTTGATCTATTTGGTTTTTTGTCTTTTGTTTATGGTGACGGTGATCGATCATGACACCATGATGATCCCGGATAAGCTTTCCATAGCGATGCTGATCTTGGGAGCAGCTTCCGTATTTTGTCTGCCCGTGATCTCCATCCCCGAGCATTTGATCGGCCTTGTGGCAGTATCCCTGCCCCTTCTTCTGATCACCCTTGCCATCCCCGGAGCCTTCGGAGGCGGGGATATCAAGCTGATGGCGGGGGCCGGCCTCTTTTTGGGATGGAAACTGGTGCTGGTGGCGCTGTTTCTGGGGATCCTTACAGGCGGATGCTATGCCATCTGGCTTTTGGCCCGTAAAAAAACCGGCCGGAAAGGGCATTTTGCCTTTGGCCCGTTCTTATGCTTCGGCATTGCGCTTTCCATGATAGCGGGAGATGCGATCCTTAGCGGTTATCTGCAGATGGCGGGACGGCTGTACCGGATGGGAAGATAGATACTACACAGACGAAGGAATGATCCTTTGGAGGGAACATGGCAAACTACAGGTATAAGGCGCAAACAGCGGAAGGAAAGATCGTCTACGGCAAAATGCTGGCCACGGACGAACAGGATCTGCACAATCGCCTGAAAATGAAACAGCTGATGCTGGTGGAAGCAAAGGGTGAGACGGAAAAAAAGTACTACAAGCCCTTTTCCGCAAAAACCCTGGCGGAGTATTCCAGACAGATCGGAACCCTGCTCCGCTCCGGTATCACCCTGGTAAGAGCACTGCAGATGCTTTGCGAAGATGAGGCGGCAACATCCTATGAAAAGGCGGTCTACGGAACCATTACCGCAAATGTCATGCAGGGCGTGCCCTTTTCCGAAGCCATGGAAAAACTGGGAGGCGTGTTCCCGCCCCTGATGATCAATATGTTCAGAGCATCGGAGTCCACCGGAAATATGGACGGTACGGCCCTGAAGATCGCAGACCAGTATTCCAAGGAAGACAGACTGAATGCCAAGGTAAAGAACGCCACCACCTATCCCAAGATCCTGGCATTTATCATTGTAGTGGTGGTGGCAATCATATTTGGCTACGTTATGCCCCAGTTTGAAGAGCTGTTTGAATCCATGCCGGTGCTGCCCCTGGCAACCCGGATCATGATGTGGATCAGCGGCTTTGTGAAAAATAATCTCATCGGGATCATCATATTCTGCGTGGCTGTTTATGCGGCAATATATTTCATGCAAAAGATCCCCGGGATCAAATATGTACTGGACCGGGCAAAGGTGCATTTTCCGAAATTCGGAAGGCTGATGAAGGTCATCTATACCGCCAGATTCGCCAGAACCTTAAGTTCCCTGTACAGTTCGGGAATCCCCATCATCACATGCCTTCAGATCGCACGCAATACCATAGGCAATTCCTACATTGAAAAGCAGTTTGACCAGGTGATCGCGGATACCCAGGCCGGTGAGACCCTGTCCGGATCTCTTTCCAAGGTGGACGGGTTTATCGGAAAAATGATCTCCTCCATAAAGGTGGGGGAAGAGGCTGGTTCTTTGGATACCATGCTCAATTCCGTGGCAGATGATATGGAGTTTGAATCGGAGCGGGCTATCGGACAGATGGTAGCCATGCTTGAGCCGGTTATGATCATCATCATGGCGCTTATCGTAGGTTTTATTATGATATCGGTTATTACGCCGATCTATCAGTCTTATTCATTTATCGGCGCGCAGAGTTGAAAAACGGGCAGAGCATTTAGGAGGGTTTATGTCGCAGGTAACGGTGTATCTTTCGAATACGGATATTCAGGTGCTGCTTGGCAGGGGCACCGGGAAAGCCATCAGCGTGAAACGACGTTTTACCATGATGCTGCCGGAGGGAAGTGTCTTAAACGGCGTTATCACGGATCCGGTGTCTTTGGTTGATGCCATCCGCCATTTCTGGAAACAAAGTCGTCTGCCGGAAAAAGGCATTGATCTGGTGGTTAACTCACCGCAGATCATGGTCCGTGTAGTGGACGTGCCGCTGATGAACGATTCCAAAACCGCATCCTACTTAAGAAGAGAGTATATCGAGCGGGAAGAAGAACAGATCCTGGGATTTTACCGGGTGGATTGCAATAAAAAAGCCAAGACCTCCAAGGTGTGCACGGAAATCACGGACACGGAGTTTTTAACCAGCTACCTGCAGGTATTTTCCGAGGCAGGCGTCAGCCTTTCCGCCATTTACAGCGGTGTAGGCGCTGCCATCAATCTCTTTGCCCAGACCGGATTTGCCAAAGATGAAAACTGTGTTGTACTCATCCGGGACGGCATGACCATCACAGCCATCTTTTTTGTCAAAGGAGAATATTATTATTCCACCACTTCCAGAGTTTTTTCCGATCCCGGCACGGCGGAATATGCCAGAGAAGTTGCCAAGACCATCAATCAGATCGATCAGTTTTCCAGATCTCAGAAGATCGAAGATCCCATTTCCACCATTTATCTTGCGGGCATGGAAGCCGGAGATGAGGCCCTGCTGTCCAGATCCATTTCCGATACCCTGCAGAATCCCGTGGTAGTGGGAACCCTGATGCATCTTCGGGGAGTCAATACCACCGGGGCAGCCCAGGCCCTTGATCGCATTGTCTATCCCGTAGCGGGTCTTATGCCACGCTGCGGTCATAACAATATCCTCAAATCCATTAAAAAAGAAAAATCAGAGGAACAGCTCAAGCAGGAGCGACTCCTTCGGATCTATGTGCCCTATGTGGCTACAGCGCTGATCATGGTGGCCATCACGGTCTACATGTTCGCCTTGAGCAGGCAGCGGGTGCGCTACTTAAATGAGCTGACGGATTACAATACCAATCCGGAGATCAAGTTTTCCGCCATTGATTACGATGTGGCGGCAGAACGGGTGGCCATCTTAAATCAGCATTACGGAGGGTTGAAGGTGCTTGAGCGGAACGTGAATTCCTATCCCGTGGCTGTCAGTCAGGTCTGGTCAGTGATCCGGGAGGATGCTGCCGGCGTGGGGCAGGTGGAGATCACCGGATATGATGCCTCCACGGGAGAGCTGAGCTTTACCACCAGCTTTCAGGATGTGGTGCTGCTGAATGAATTTATCAGCCGTCTGAAAGAAGAAAACATCTTTACCAATGTGGATTATAAGGGATACACGGAAAAAGAAAACACCACCGGCGTAGACGAGTGGACGGCAAGACTTTCCTGCGTTCTGGCAGAAACAGCCGGAAGAGACGTTGTTCCCACCATTGTGGCGGAGCCGAAAAAAGAGGAAGCCCCTGAGATGCCGAAGGAACTGAGCGAGGAGGTGAGCGAATGACCACAGCAATGACAGAGCGGGATAAAAAACTGTTATACATGCTCGGCTTTATCGTGATCATCTTTTTGTTCATCATCATCGCCGACAGGCCGCTGTTTCGTAAGATCCGTGCTACCAATAAAGAGATCGCCCAGGCCCAGGAGATCCACGATGAGATGGAAATGAAGATCTCCCGCATGGCCATGGTTGAGGCTTATAAGCAGCAGATCGAAGAACGGGTCAGCCGCTATACGGAGCGTTACTATCCTATGATGGATTCCACCGCCATCGATGATCTGTTGACAGGATACGTTCTTGACCGGGGACTGAAGGCTGTGGATCTGTATATCGATATGCCCAAGGAAGCCATGATCCTGCCTCCTTATCAATACTCCGAAGCATGGCAGATGATCGCAGGTGCAGCGGTGGATGGTACGGTAAGCACCTCTCCCGACCAGGCGAAAGTGGATGCCTTTACCAGCAACTTAAACAGCGGTGAGGACGTGGATATTGAAGGAAGTGCCGATGCGGTTACGGATACGGCCCTTTCCGGCGTCTACGGCGCAAATGTCAGCCTTACGGCATATGGAAAAGAAGAGGATCTGAAAAATCTTTTGGATCAGCTGTGTGAGAACCGGTCCATCAGAGTTACCCAGTACAACTGGGGGGATATTCCGGGAACGGGATTTTCCTATGTGGACGGACAGATCGTGGAGTTAAAAGAGACCGACAGACAGCTGACCGTGTCACTGCAGTTTATGATGTATGACGAAAATGCTTATGTGCAGATGCAGCTTCCCGAGGAGGAAGAACAGTAAGGGGTAACAGGTAACGAAGGAGGGTTTTATGGATACCAGTATCATTCGAAAACTTCGACTAGGTGATACGCTCATTGAGATGGGATATATTACGGACGACCAGCTCGGGCAGGCACTGGCCTACCAGAAAGAGCACAAGGGAGAGCGTATCGGATCCATCCTCATTACGCTGGGCTTTATTTCGGAAGTGCAGATGCTTTCGGCACTGGCGGAACGCCTGAATATCGAAATGATCGAGATCGGCAACGTCAAAGTGGATATGGAAGCCATAGCCCTGGTACCGGAGCAGCTTGCGGTAAAATACAACATGCTTCCCATCGGCCTGGAAAACGACATGCTCCGGCTGGTGGTAAATGACCCTCTGGATCTGTACGGCATTGAGGATATCAGACAGGTCAGCGGAAAAAATATCCAGCTGTATTTAAGCGAATCCCAGCCACTGTCCAAGGCTATCCAGTACTATTACGCCGAAGTATCCGCCAAGAAAGCGGTCAATAAGGCGAACCTGACCCAGTCCACCCAGGAAGTGGATGAGATGATCATCGATACCTCCGACGGAGACGATGATACCCCCATCATCAACCTGGTAAACAGTCTTTTGGAGAAAGCCTATCTGGATAACGTTTCCGATATTCATATTGAACCCTTTGAGAAAAATACCATGGTCCGTATGCGTATCGACGGTGCCATGGTGGATTATGTAACACTGCAGAAAAATATCCATACCTCACTCATCGCCAGGATCAAGATCATGGCGGAGCTGGATATCGCAGAGCGTCGGGTTCCCCAGGACGGACACTTCCGTGCCAGGATCCAGGACCAGATCGCCAATGTCCGTGTATCCCTGATCCCCACCACCTTCGGAGAAAAGGCGGTACTCAGACTGCTTGCGGGAAATGCCAGGATCGATCACTCCGAATCCTTCGGTATGAACGATTACGATTACGAAAAAGTACAGCAGATGCTTCAGTCTCTGAACGGTATCATTTATTTAACGGGACCTACGGGATCCGGAAAATCCACCACCCTCTATATGATGCTGGCAGAGCTGTCCAAGCGCCCTGTTAACATTTCCACCATTGAAGACCCGGTGGAAAAAAACCTGCCCAGGCTGAATCAGATGCAGGTGCATCCCGTTGCGGGCCTCACCTTTGAAGTGGGACTGCGGGCTTTGCTCCGTCAGGATCCGGATATCATCATGGTAGGTGAGACCCGTGATAAGGAAACCGCTACCATCTCTGTCAGAGCAGCCATCACAGGCCATCTGGTTCTGTCCACCCTCCATACCAACGATGCGGCATCTTCTGTAGTCCGCCTTGTGGACATGGGCATCGAACCTTACATGCTCTCTAGTGCACTGGACGGCATCATTGCCCAGCGTCTGGTAAGAAAAGTGTGCCCCCACTGCTGTCAGGAAGGAGCCATGACAGAAGCGGAGCAGCGCTTTGTGGGACGGGATCTGGGCCCCGTAAAGATTGCCAGAGGCTGCAACAACTGCAACAACACAGGCTACAGCGGCCGAATTGCCATTCATGAGATCCTGGTAGTGGATAAGCCCATCCGCGAGATGATCGCAAAGGGAGCCACCACGGAGGAACTGAAGGAATACGCTATCACTTATCAGGGAATGAAAACCCTTCGCCAGTCCTGTATCGAGCTGGTGGAGCAGGGAGTCACCACCATGGAAGAGTTCAGAAGAGTGGCTTACTTTGATACCTGAAAGCAGGCAACTGAAAATAACAAAAAAAGCCCCGGGCGTTACGGCAGTGTTCATAAGACAGTAACGCAAAATGAGCACTGTCGCGGTGGACTGGCAAAACGCCTATTATCTTGGCAATCCTGCGTTGGGGGGCAACCATATCAACCACAACATTAATGGTAGGAACGTTTGGTTGGTTGAACGACCCTCCAAATTTGGAGGGTCGTATTTGCGTGAGGGCAAGAAAGTTGTAGTATGGGGGGATCCGCGAGGATCAGGAAGAGAATATGACCTAAACCTCTCGCTGGATGTGCGCTAGGTCATAGAAGCATTGCAGGATCAGCAAAAACCAGCAGGAACCAGGAGTAATCGTATGCCCTAAACCCCTCGCGGAATACACGCTAGGTCATAGAATCAGCGCAGAATCAGCAAAAACCAGCAGGAATCAGGAGAATTGTATGACCCCAAAGCGCCAGATACAGAGCAGAGGGTCATAAAAGTCAAAAATGAAGCTTTTATCCAAACCAACAAGAAATACGTTCATATTGTTTTTCGGTAAGTCGTAGGATTCTTACTTCTCCCGTCGCGGGAGCATACTCTTTCAGTCGGTCAAAATGCTTTTGGGCAGTTTTTCTGTTGGTAGTAATGCGCATAAAGACTTCGGGTGCTATTCGAAGATACCCGTCTTTTATAAG
>JAIKWF010000060.1 GCA_024685005.1 Lachnospiraceae bacterium | reverse complement strand
CGCGTCCTTCTCTCCCTCGCCGGTGATTGCTTCCGCGATCATATAGGCAGCAACTTCTGCTCTGTCTTCCGTGGTTTCCGCACCGGTTTCTTCTTCCGGCAGCACTTCCTCCGGATCAGCCTTTTTGCTGCGACGGAATATGCGACCGAAGAAAGAACCCTTTCCGGCACTTTTCTCTTTCTTTTCTTTTTTGCTTTTCTTAGCCTTCTTAGCCTTCTTGCCGGTATCCTGTGTTTCTTCTGCTTCGGCTTCTGCCTTTATTTCCGTTGTTACTTCGATGCCTGCTTCCGCGTCTGTTTCTTCGGTTGCTTCCGCAACTTCCTCTGTTTTGGCTTCTACACTTACTTCTGTTGTTACTTCAGCATCTGCTGCGCCGGTTTCAGTACTTGGTTCATTCTCAGCTGTGTCTGCTTCCGTCTCTGCAGCATACGTCTCTGCCTCGGTGTTTTCTTCTGTGCCGGCTTCCGGTTTTGTCTCTAAATCTATTTCCGCGCTTGCTTCTATCTTTGCCTCAGTGTCTGCTTCTGTCGCTGTATCGTCTGACTCCGATTTTGCCTCAGCGTCCGCTTCCGCATTCTCTTCCGCCTTGACAGTATCTGTCTCTGCTGCCGAATCCACTTCCGACGCAGTCACAACGCCTTCCTCTGCAGATCCTCCGTCTTCCTCAAAGTTGCCTTCTGCTAACTTTTCTTCTTCCTGTTTTTTCTTTTTCCGATGGAAGATCCTGCCGAAAAAGCTGCGGATCCTGCCCGGTTTTTTCCCATTTCCCTCTTCCTCAAGCAGTTCCGTCTCTTCTTCTGTCTCGTTTAACGTTTCGGCTAAAATATCTGCCTCAGACAGGGCGGTCTCCTGCTCCGAAAGCTCCGAACGAAGATCATCTGCCTTCTCATTATCTGCCTTCCCGGATTCTGCTTTCCCGGCAGCTTCGTTTTTCATCTCTTCCTGCAGCGCTGCGATGGATGCCATCTTTTCTCTGTAATTGTCGATCACGTCCTGATGAAGCTTTCCGCTGGCCTTATCCTTGAGCATTTCGTCATCATAGACACGCTCAAACTTGGAAGGCAGCGCCAGAAACCGCAGCATTTTCATCAACCGGATATAGTTGGGCTGTCCTTTTTTGCGCATCAAAAGCAGAGCCCCGGCCACCGCCAGCAGCAGGCAGAGCAGGCCTCTTAAGGGTATTTCCGATAAGATCGCGCAAACGATCATACCCAAAAATACGAATCCCACTATGATATCAGTAAATGTGATCCCTTTAAAGATCTCCATTCTGACTTTTGTTTTTCCGGGAATCAATCTCATGTCTGTTTTGTTCTTCCTCTCTGTATTGCCTGTTGTCCTCCCGCGGAAAGTGTTTTACCGTTTTGCAGGACAGGGCCGGAAAAGTCTTCCGCCCACTGGGCATCTTCATAGGTTTGTTCCGTATAGGTTGCTTTCTCTGAAGCCGTTTGTTTCTTCATTCCCTCGATCACAGGGTCCGTATCCTGCTGCGGCTCTTTTTCCTCTTTGAACTGCTTTTTCAGCCGCTTTTTCCACCGGATGGCGTGCATGCTCTCCGTCAGCGCGCGAAGGTGGTCATATACAGGATTTTGCAAAGTAAGGGTGGTAAGCCCGGCACTTCTTGTCAGAATTCTTTGCACCATGGTTCCGCAAAGGGAGGAAAATACAAGTCCCAAAGTGATCAGCATCAGTTTTGCAAACCAGGTCAGTCCGAATCCGTCACTGCCAAGGGCAAACATGGGCTTTCTGATCAGCCCGGGCAAAAATGCACCCAACAGCCTTGCAGGCAGGATCATAACAAATAAGGTGCTGCTTCGGATCAGGAAAACGGTCAGCCATCTTCCTGCTCCCCTTCCGTTATCTTTAGGCCAGGTGGAAAACTGCATCGGCGCCGCCAGATACAGGATCACCAGCTGCAAAAGTTCCGTAAAACATTTTTGTACCAGTCTGAATAATGTAACGATCAGCATGATGCACAGCACCCAGATCAGCAAAAATTCCGTTTTGGCAGGATCAAAACAGGAGATCACATCTTTTGCCCTGTAAACGGACAGTCCTCCTTCTTTGCCGGAATAAAATCTGCTTCGCAGAGGATCCGTCATGGAAGGCTCTTTGTTAAATCTCGGATTGATGGCAGCCTGTCTGGTACCTGCCAGAAAGCAAAGGCTATCGAGGCTTACCTTCGGCTCTTCCTGCCAGATCACAAGCTCGCTTTCTTCAAAGGATTCTAAGGGATAAAATCCCTCTTCGCTTTGGGTAATGGCATCCATGGCATTTAAAAGTGCCATCTGCAGGGCCTCGTTTTTTTCTTCTTCTCCCACTTCCCTGGCAGGGTCTGATGCCAGTGCTATGGTAGAGAGCACGTTTTGCCAGTTCCGGATCCGTTTTCCCTTGGCATCCGCTAAGGGATAGCATTTATCAAAAACTCCCTGCTCCTCCAGCCAGGCCATCATGGGTCTGATCTCGTTGTAGCAGGCATTCAGATTGTAGTCGTTGTTGTAATAGTCGTTTGCGGCATAGTTCCCGATGACTGCCATGGTTTTTGCCATCACGGACAGCTCCCGGCCGGTAAACACGTACTCTTCCGTTTCCACCTTCCGGTCCGCTCCCGCCAGATCATCCTCCAACTGGGAAAGCAGAATCCCCGCAAACCGCAGAAGAAAGGACATAAAAACCGTCAGGATCACCATAAACAGAGTGCACCTGGCAAATCCCGCCCAGGCATTTTTCATCTCTTTCCGTCTTCGTTTTTCTCCCGATTTCTTCTCTGCCGTGGAATAAATCGCCGTTGCCAGTGCTGCCAGGATCCCGAAAATCGCCATGATCCAGTACAGCGTCACCATACCGTGATTCGAAAAGATCAGGGATACCAGACCCTGAGTCTGCTTCCCATAGGAAAAAGGCTTGCCCGTGGCAATGGCATCAAAAACCGACGTCAGCAATCTGACGCAGCCGCAAAGCAATACAGCGATGGTATATTTTATTTGTATGATTCCCTTGGCCAATCCGACCGTTTCGGAAAACAGAACCATCAAAACCTCCAAAGTCCGCTAGCGGACTCTCATCTTTTTTCGCTCCCATTGGAGATAGCCCAAAACGATGCAGATCATCAGAAGCAGGATCCCGAAAAACAGGCCCTTGGTCCGAAGGTACATCAGCACGTTTATGGTATAAACTGTTTGGTTATTCGCCTGATCCGATACGATGATCTCGTATTTTCCCGGCTTTGTCAGGCGATTCCCCACAATTTCAAAGGGCTGACCGTCTAAGGTAGCTGTCAGGCTTTCTCCTTCTTTCAGTCCGTCAAAGGTAACCTTCCCTCTGGCGGTATCATCCCCGCGAAGTCCCGTAAATGTAAGCTTCGGCGGTGTATGATCGATCTGCAGCTTCAGGGTGAAGTTTGCCCCGGCCTTGGGACAGCTGTACCGGATATCGTACCTGCCCTCCGTAAGAAGGTCCACTCTCCCTCTGGGGTTTAATCTTCTGCTGTCATTTACCGCCACGGAATCAACGATAAAGCCTTCCGGCATGGTGTAGTAGTTGATATCTCCCGTAATACCTTCCACGATACGGAAGGAAAAAAGCTTTTGTCCGGCAGACCTTTGTCCTAACCACAACTCATAGCTTCCTGCGTCGGTAAGCTTGGTAAGCTCCGGCTCTTCCACTGCCTCGCCGTTTTTGTAAAGTGTGACGGTAACGCCTTCCGGCACCAGAACGGAAACCGGATCCGTAACGATCATGCCGTCTGCCACGTTAGCCCGAACCTCTGTGCCAAACCGGTCGGAATCATAGATAAAACCGCCCAGAGAGGTATCGTAAAAAACCGATTCGCCGATACGGACTCTCCCTTCTCCGGAAAGAAGATCCTCCTCCCCGGCAGGGTCTAAGGATATGTTATCCAGCCGTCCCGTATAGTTTATGTCCACGTCACTTCCCGAAACCGGCGCATCTTTGAATCCGTAAGAGGTTTCTCCCGGACCGGTGATCATTTTTTTCGCCCAGTCGGGGCCTTCATTTGCAGGATCCTTTTTGGATCTGCCGTCTCCTGTGGCATCTTCCGTTTTCCCCGTTGACGAGCCGGATCCGCTTCTGTCGTAATCATAGTCGTCATCGTAGCTGCGGGAGCTGCTGCCGGAAGAACTGCTGCCGGTACTGTTGCCGGAATTGCCACTACCCGATGAACTGCTCGACGAGCCGGAACCCGAGCCGCTTCCTGTACTGCTGCCGCTGCCCGAACCGCTGCCCGAACTGCTGCCGGAGCTTCCACTGCCGGAACGGTTGCTCCCCGATGAACTGTCAGAACTACCCGATGAGCTGCCCGATGAACTGCCTGACTGGCCGGAGCCTGCGCTGCTGCCGCTCCCTGAACTGCTGCTGCCGGAACTGCTGCTGCCGTCACCGTTTTGCCCGTCTGTCTTTTTGTCCGGGTCCTCCAGAACCTTCGGTTCCTGGGCTGATCCCTTAGGCTCGCTGACTGCTCCCACATCTCCTGTGGTGGCAAATGCCCGCACCTGTCCCGTCAGGATCACTGCAGTTAAAAACAGCGAAAGACGATAAACGGTTTTTTTCAGTTTTTCCCGTTTATTCGTCCTCATTCGCATCCTCCGGACCAGGTGTGCCGATATATACTTTGTTTTCCACGTATTCTTCCGTTGTCTCTTTTTCTGCCTTCTGATCAGGCTTATTCTCTTCAGACTCTTCGGAAGCATCGGCATCTTCTGCCTTGCTGCCTGCTTTGGCTCCCGATCCCTTCGTTTCTGCTTTTTCTACTTTGGGATATCCGTTTTCATCCACCACAACGTCCAAGATCATCTTGATCCGGGACTCCTCGCTTTCGAAGCTGATGCGGCATTTTCCCGCAGACCTTCCCAAAAGACTGATCAAAAGGGTCTTTTCATCCCGGCTGACGCCGAAGGTATCCCGCTGCAGATGACATGCAGGATCTTCATACCAGCGGTCCCCCATGGCCCGATCCGTTAAAAAACCTTCTTCGGAAACCGGCAGATCCATGATCCTGCGCATGCCTTCCTCCGTAATTTCCTGAGAGGTTGCAATACCGCTGCCGGTGTCCCCGGGAGCAAATTCCGATGCATCCGCGTTGGAATGCCAGGTGCTGTCCTCATCTTCGGGCGGATTGTCTTCCCCCTTGGTCACATCCGTATTCTTCACTTCCATGGTAAGATCGGGAAGATTGGGCAGATTCAGGATCAGACTGCCATCTTTGCTTACCGCATATTTCCAGGCATAGGCCGTATCTTCTCCCAAGGTCACGCCTTTTTCCAGATCCCTTACATCACATCCTACATAATGCAGATCCAGTCCGTTTCCGGCGGCATTTTCCACGGATTCAAAGAGCATGGTGATCATGGCACTGTCTGCTTCTTTATCTTCATCCGAGCGCATAAAGGTGATCTGGGCCGCACTGTGCTCTTTCTGGGGCCGCAGGGTATAGGTAGCCTTTCCTTTCCGCTCCTTTCCCTTTTGCGCCACACTTAAGGCCTCATCCGCCTTTGATACACGCCACTGATCCTCCGGGGTCTTGCTGCCGTCTAACGTAATGACTACCCTTCCGCCGGAGGTTTCCCGTACGGTAAAGGGATAATCCTGTCCGCCCGCATATTCCGGGTACTTTCCGCAGCCGCATAAAACCAATGCAAAAAGTAATATCAGGAACTTATGAAGTTGTACGCCCTTTTGTCTTTTTTCCATGGTTCTCAATTCCCGCTTGTATCGCTCATATCGTCAGCATTCCGGTAGGTACTGTTGTCTGATACACCGTATTGCCTGTCATAGTCGTAATCATCGTAACTGTCATCGGATGTATCGTAGGGATCATAGTCGTCCTCGTCATCGTAGTCGTCCTCGTCCCCGTAATCCTCATCCTCATCGCCTTCATCCTCGTCGCCTTCATCAGCGTCCTCGTCCGTCAGCTCTTCTTCATCCGCGTCCTCATAGTCTTCCCCTTCTCCCGGGAGCACCAGATCCTTGTCATAAAATCCGATCTCATAGTCCGTAGTGACTTCGGTGCCGTCTTTGGTAAAGACAAGCTTTCTCGTAAACAGCGGCGCATTGCCCTCGATCAGCGTCTCAAAATTGCTGCCGCGAAGTGCGGTGGAACTGATAAACAGCTTGCCGTCATTTATGATCCGCAGATCCTCCCCTTCCATTGTCTGTGGTTTTGCCGGTGAAGCACTGATCATACTCGGTGCCAGTCCCCCTGTTACCTTGCGGCAACCCAGGTCTCTGTAGGTGCGGGACAGAGAGTCTGTATCGCCATAATAAAAACGATCCGTTCCCACTTTGGAAAGCTGATAGCCAAGATATAAAGCGGCAT
Organism: Lachnospiraceae bacterium; assembly: GCA_024685005.1. Classification (GTDB taxonomy): domain Bacteria; phylum Bacillota; class Clostridia; order Lachnospirales; family Lachnospiraceae; genus RGIG7926. The sequence goes on along the minus strand of JAIKWF010000060.1, from coordinate 6,109 downwards.
CCTCTCTGTTTTCCAGGCAGCTTCCATCCCGCATGATCAGCCGGTTGATCAGGGAATGTCCGAAATTGTAAAACTTCCCTTCTCCGCTCATGCGAAGCTCGCCGTCCATGATATTGCTCTTTCCGGAAGGATCGCTGCTGCCCAGATACAGCCGGCTTCCTCCCATAACGATCAGAGCGCCGCCATCCGTAACCTCAATGGTGCCGCATCCGTTTTCCCCGTCTTTGCCGCAAACAGTCATAAGGGCCGCGTCGTCCCGCAGGATCAGCGTTCCACCCTGAATGCGGATCTTACCCTCCAGGAGCATTTTGCTGTACAGGGTTACAGTGGCATCCTTTTCGATCACCAGCTCACACTTTTGATCCAGCACGGTGGTTTTCTTCAGCTCTAAAAGCTGTCCTTCTTCGCAAAGAATCCTGCCGGAGTACTGGTCCACTTTTTTCTTCTGCCCAAGATAGAGGGTAAAGGTATCTCCCTCGCCGGGCTCCTTAGCCGTATCTGCCCGAAGGCCGCCTGCACAGTGACGAAGCACAAGGCAGTCATCCTCCCCGCCTTCTGCGTAGATCTTAAACTGTTCTCTGCCGTAGGCATCTTTTCCCTGGGGCAAAAACCTCCAAATGCCTTCTTCTGCCGAAAGACTGCCTGAAGGTGTCAGTACCAGCCCTTCCTTTTCCGTATCATAGTGCAGCACTTTTCGGGTATCGATCTCTTTGATCACCCCGTCTTCCATTCTGGTGGCGCCGGCAAAGATCCTGCCCGCTGCTTCTCTTCCGCCGTCGTCGGTATTGACTACCTCCGATGCTTCAAACAGGGGAAGTCCCCGTCCGTTGTCTGTCAAAAACCGCTCTTCAAATCCGTCTGCGGAAGAATCATTCAAAAACTGTCTGCGACCGTACCAGATGTCGTCTGCGGTCTGTCCGCTGATGTAATAAGCATTGTCCCAGGAGATCAAAAGCCTGGTCTTTTCCGGCTGCCCCAGCTGCTCCACATCCGTTACCGCATGCCAGTCATAGAGCATCGCTTTTCGGATGGATCCGTTCTTCGTTTTTCCCGTAGCATATGCCTGCAGCCCGAATGCGCCTGCAAAAAGAACCATGGCCGCTATCCAGACAAACACTACAAAAACCCGGCGTCCGTTCTTTTTTTCAGAAACGGACCCCAGGCTGCGTTTTTTCCTATCCTGCTTTGTCATTTGATCACCATTCATTATCCTTTTTTCCCGACTATAATACTATAGCATCGAGCGCTTTTTTTCAACTTAAAATCTCCTTAAGACAGGCTTATCCCAGCATATCGAAAAGGCTCAGCTGGTTGGATTCCGGCAGGCCTTCCAAAAGACCCAGCTGCTTCATCTTTTCCAGCACGTTGGTGGGCACTTTGGTTCTGGTTTTCAGGTCGTCGATAGAAATAAACGTGCCTGCCCTTGCTCCTTCCATAAACTGCTCTGCCGCAGCTGCTCCCATGCCTTCTATGGCGGAGAGTGCCGGCATGATCTTGCCGTCTATGATCTGGAATCTTCTGGAATGGGCTTTATAAATGTCAATAGGAGCAAATTCGATGCCTCTTGCGTACATTTCCTGTACCAGCAAAAGATCGGAGATGGTATCATCGTCCTTTGCCTGGAGCTTTTCCTTTTTCTTCATCAGCTCCTTTTTCTTCTTTTTCAGATTCTCCAGTTCCTGATTGGCTTTGGCTTTTCCCAGGCACATCAGCTCGTAGTTAAAGGCTTTGGCACGGATGGAAAAATAGGCCGTATAGTAAGCCAGGGGATAATACACCTTGCAATATCCCACTCTCCAGGCCATCATAACGTAAGCTGCCGCATGGGCCTTGGGGAACATGTACTTGATCTGCTCGCAGGACCAGATGTACCAGTCCGGCACGCCGTGGGCCGCCATATCTTCCTTCCACTGTCCCCACTTTCCGCACTTGCCTTTTGCCACCTTTCCTTTTCGCACATTCTCCATAATGTCGAAGGCTTCCGAAGAGTCCAGCCCCATGTCGATGAGGTAGATCATGATATCGTCGCGGGTACAGATGGCCTTGGAAATGGTGGTGGTGCCTTCCGAGATCAGCTTCTTTGCATTTCCTTCCCAGATACCCTCGCCGTGGGACAATCCCGAAATCCGAACAAGGTCCGTAAATGACTGGGGCTTTGTGTCTTTGAGCATGTTGATGGCATTTTCCGTACCAAACTCCGGTATACCTCTTGCTCCCAGGGTACATCCGTCCAGATCCTCCGGGGAAAGACCCAGGGCACTGAGATCCTGAAACAGGCTCATAACCTTTTTATCATCCAGAGGGATGGTAACGGGATCCACTCCCGTCAGATCCTGCAGCATACGGATCATGGTAGGATCCAGATGCCCCAGAATATCCAGTTTCAACAGGTTATGGTCGATCTTATGATAATCAAAATGGGTGGTAACGATATTGCTGGTCATATCGTTTGCGGGATGCTGGACCGGGGTAAAGGAGTTGATATCCTCACCCAGAGGCAGCACCACGATACCGCCGGGATGCTGGCCTGTGGATCGTAAAATCCCGGTACATCCGATGGCGATCCGCTCCACCTCGCATCTTCGCTTGATCACGCCGTGTTCTTCGTAGTATTTACGCACATAGCCTGCAGCGGTTTTATCCGCCAGTGTTCCGATGGTTCCGGCCTTAAAGGTCTGACCGTCACCGAAGATCACCTCCGTGTATTTATGTGCTTTGGACTGATATTCGTTGGAGAAATTCAGATCGATATCCGGCTCTTTATCTCCCTTAAATCCCAGGAAGGTCTCAAAAGGGATATCGAATCCTTCCTTGGACAGAGGCTTGCCGCAGACCGGACAGATCTTATCCGGCATATCGCATCCGGCCATTCCCGAGAAGGATCTTACCTCCTCCGAATCAAAATCCACATAATGGCAGGAAGGGCACAGATAGTGGGCACTTAAAGAGTTTACCTCTGTAATTCCCGCCAGGAATGCCACAAAGGAAGAGCCTACGGATCCTCTCGATCCTACCAGGTAACCGTCTTCCACGGATTTCCACACCAGTTTCTGGGCAATGATATACATCACGGCAAAGCCGTTGCTGATAATGGAATCCAGTTCTTTTTCCATTCGGTCTTTTACGATCTGGGGCAGATCCTCTCCGTAAATCTCCACCGCTCTCTGATGACAGATCTTACGCAGAATGGTATCACTGTCAGGGATCACAGGAGGACATTTATCCGGTCTGGCCGCTTCCACCACGTCAACCATATCGCTGATCAGATTCGGATTGTCGATGACCACTTCCCTGGCCGTATCCATACCAAGGTAGGAAAACTCCTCTAACATCTCTTCCGTGGTACGCAAATACAAAGGCGCCTGATTATCCGCATCATCAAAGCCTTTTCCCGCCATGATGATCCGCCTGTAGATCTCATCCTCCGGATTGAGGAAATGCACATCACAGGTGGCACAGACTGGCTTCTTTAATTGTTTGCCAAGGCTTACTATTTTCCGGTTCAGCTCCTTCAGATCTTCTTCATTGTGAACGTCCTCGAACTTATCGTCGTCGATCATGAACGCATTGTTGCCGATGGGCTGGATCTCCAGATAATCATAAAAGGACGCGATGGAACTAATCTCTGTGCTGCTTCGTCCGTCCACAATGGCCCTAAACAGTTCCCCAGCCTCACAGGCACTTCCGATGATGAGGCCCTCACGCAGCTCTGTCAGCATGGTCTTGGGAATCCTGGGTCTTCTGTTGAAAAATCGCAGGTTGGACGCTGAGATCAGCCGATACAGGTTACATCTGCCCGTATCATTCTTGGCCAGAACGATACAGTGATAAGTGGGCATTTTCCGGATCATATCATCCGAGGAACGGGTGAACTCATTCAATCCGTCCAGATCGTATACCTTCCGCTCCTGCAGCATGGAAATGAATTTTTCAAAGATCTTCGCGGTACATTCCGCATCATCCACCGCCCTGTGGTGCTGTAGCAGCACGATCTTTAAGTTCTTTGCCACATTATCAAGGGTAAATTTGGCAAGCTTGGGCATGAGGACCCTGGCGATCTGCAGGGTGTCCAGCCAGGTATAGTCAAAGGGAATCTCCTGCCGGCGGCAGTTTTCCTTGATAAAACCGATATCAAATCTGGCATTATGGGCCACCAGAATAGAGCCCTTGCAAAAGTCCATAAACTTCGGCAGCACTTCTTCAATGTAGGGTGCGTCCTTTACGGTCTCGTCGCTGATGGTAGTCAGGGTCTGAATTCGCATGGGAATGGGTTCTCTCGGGTTTACATAACTCGAAAACCTGTCCGTGATCACGCCGCCCTCCACTTTGACGGCTCCGATTTCGATAATGTTATTTTTTTCCGCGGAGAAACCTGTGGTCTCAATGTCAAACACCACAAAAGAATCCAGAAGAGACTGCCCCTTGGAATCCACCACCACATCCATGGTATCATCCACCAGATAGATTTCGCAGCCGATAATGATCTTAAAGGCCTTCTGTCTGTCGAAGACTTCTCCGGCGGCTTCTGCCTTGTCCTTTTCCATTTTTATGATTTCGCCGTAGGCTTCATGATACACGTCCGCCAAAGCCTGTACACCGCCGTGATCGGTGATGGCAATGGCCGGATGCCCCCACTTGTAGGCACGCATTACGATATCCTTTGCTTCGGATACGCCGTCCATTTCGGAACACTTGGTATGGCAGTGCAGCTCCACACGCTTTTTGATGCTGTGATCCTCACGCACCGTACGCCAGTCTGCGCTTTTTTTGATGGCTTTTACCATCATCTCCAGCTCCCTGTCATATATATCATATGACACGTTGCCGGAAAGCAGGTAAAAACTGCCGTTTTTAAGCGTGCCCAAAAAGCCGGAAAGCTCTTCGTCCGGGCAAAAAACCTTGCATTTTAAAGAATCGGTAAAGTCCGTGATATAAAAGGTCACAATAGTCTTCTGGCTTTTTTCAAAGGACCTGCCTTCTTCGATACCCCAGATCTGCCCGTGGATCACCACATTGCCGATGCCGTCTTCGAGCTGGTCCATCCGGACGATCTCTCCGTCGGTATTAAAGCCCATGATAAGATCCGGATCATCTCCCTTGAAACCACGACCGAAACCGCCGTTGCGGCGAAAGCCGCCTTTTTCAAACTTCTTTTCCGGACGCTTGGGAGGCTGTGGAGAATTATGTAAACTGCTCTGTGCCTTGTCAGCTACCGGTTCCTGTGCTGATTTCTCTGCGCTCTTATTATCGTTATGTAAACCATCACCTGTTGTGCCCTGTTTTGCCTTGCCCTCGCCGGCATTGGTTGCAGCATTATGTAAACCATTGTTGTCATCGCCGTTCCACAAGGTATCCGCTGCTGCTTCGTTGACTTCTCCCTGGGAGCCGCCGGCGGCAACTGCGGAGATCAGAGCGGCTTTTCTGGCCATCATGGCCTCCCGCTCTTTGGCCGTAACATTTTCCTTTGGTTCGTGATATTGAAAAAAGAACTCACCTTTCAGACCGCAGCGTTCGCATACGATCTTTTCCAAAATCCTGGTAAGTTCTTTCTCTTTCTGCTTATAGAGTTCGTTTTCCTCGCAGCTGATGGTCACCTCTCCCGGCGCAGGAAAACTGATCTCGGCCTTGGCAAGCATCACACCCAAAATAGGGCTGTACTCCTTCAGCTCATAGATCATGCTGTCCAGATAGCGCTCAAATAGGGTCTGAACATCATACTGGCCGGAAAGATGATAGGTCTCGTAAAATACCACTTCCGTTTTGCTGCTGCCGCCGGTAAGCTGGTCGGAAAGCTGGTTTTCAATCTGCTTTTCGATCTGATGCAGAATCCGTTTTTCAATGAGGTTATTACATGTTATGTAAACCTTCAACCGTTCTCTTGTTTTGGTCATTACGATCTTCTCTACCGTAACCTGTTCCATCACAAGGGTATACTCTTCTTTCAGTTGAATACTGGGAAATACTTCCGCAAATTTCCTGCCCATACATAACCTCTGACCACTTCTTCGGAATAACTGTCTAACGGTTATTACTTTATCATAACGGGAGGAAAATAGCAATCTAATCGGTTTACATAACTAATGAAAATCCTGTGTCTTGTCCATCTGCT
>JAIKWF010000033.1 GCA_024685005.1 Lachnospiraceae bacterium | reverse complement strand
TCAAGGCGAAGAATGTGGGTAAAAATGCGATCGCGGGGACCTCGAAAAAACTCGTGATCAAGGCACCGAAAAAGGTTCGGAAGGCGTATCAAAAGCTGTTCCGGAAGAAGGGAAACAAAAAAGCCAAAACAGCATCATGATCCCTGGTATAAAATCAAGTAAAAAACACAGAAATACACCCGATAGGGTGCAAAATACATTCGGATAAAAATATTACACCCCATCGGGTATAGCAAGAAGCATTTATTTTACAGTCACCTTCACGTTTTTAAAGATTCCGTTCTGGGCATATACGAAGATTGTGCAGGTGCCTGCACCTTTAGCCGTCACCTTGCCTTTTTTTGTAACATCTGCGATGGAAGGATCGGAGGATTCGTAGCGAAGAGGTGAGACGTGCCTGCTCACTTTCTTCCCTGATTTAACGGATCCTTTGATTCTGGCACTCTTACCGGCTTTCAGCTTCAGGCGTTTCTTTTTGAGTTTCAGCTTTTGGGGGTTGCCCTTTTTGCCGCCATTTGTTGTGGCATGCACGGTTTTGGCGGTGGAAAGGACCTGCTCGCCCTTTACGGCAAGCACGGTATATTTGTAGTAGGTACCCTTTTTCAGCTTTCCGGCTTTGTATTTGGTTCCGGTAACGGTGGCGATCTTTTCCATTTTTTTGCCGCATTTGTTGCCGAAGATCACATAGGAGTCAGCCTCGGGAACTTGTTTCCAGGTGAGAGTGATACTTTTCTTTCCGGCCTTAGCCTTTAAAAAAAGCGGTGAAAAAGTACTTCCCGGCAAATCATTTTTATCCGTATCCGCGGTGGTGATGGTCTGCTCTGCCTGGCTTAAGGTAAGGGCACTTGCAGTGGGAACGGCAGGGCTATCTTTCGGATCTGCTTTCGGATCGATGGAGGGATCATCTTTGGGATCTTCTTTTGGGTCTTCCTTTGGATCTTCCTTGGGCTCGTCCTTTCTGGTGCCGGCCATGGTCAGGTTTTTCAGGCCGTTATTGAAATGCGTGTCTTCACTCAGACTAAGATAGTTTGTCGATTGGGGTATGAAACTTAATTCTAATCGATCGCCTTTTTTTACAAAGGTCTCTCCTTTGAAAAAGCCGGCATCTGCCGGGGCACGGTCGGATGAAAGTCCCACGTCATCCGGCAGTTTTACATCTTTAAGGCGGATCAAAGGTTCATCCTCGGCGCCGTTTAAATAGGTATTCCAAACGTCTGCCGCTTCGTGACAGGGATTCAGGTCCAGGGTGGAGTTATCGATGTCCAGATACCCGTTTTGAATCTGAAAACAGCTCTGGTTGATTTTCTTCGAAGTATTCTCCCTGAGATTCATTTTTATGTTACTGTTTTTGATCTTTACGGAAGCAGTATGCCCCCCTCTTTCCGCTATATCGGAGAGGGCATCATTAAAATCTGTTCCGCTGTAGTGTGTCCCCTTGGCGAGAAATCCGCGATAGCACTCGTCAGTGCGCAGGTTGCATTTATCCAGTGTAAGGGTAATATCCTTATGCGTCTTGTTGGAGTTGGAATTCAGCAAGGCAAAGAAATCACCGCTTTCATGTGTGATTGTTACATTTTCAATATTAACATCGGTCTGGGAATAGATGGCGCAATCGCTCATGATCAGATTCAGGGTACCGCCGCCTTTGATGGTGATCGGATCGCCTTCTTGTCTGCACCGGAAAATATATACACTGTTGCCGGGAATCCGGCCAAGCAGCTCGTTTACAGTGCCTTCTTTTACGATAATGGTAGTTCCGGGATCAAGGTCAAACAGTTGCTTAATATCCCAACCTGTCAACTTTGCATGTGCCGGATCTGCCGTATAGGAGTAGCCACCATTAGCGTAGGCGTCTATTTTGACACCTGCCAGCACAAGCGTTTTGGTGGCAGGATCATAACTCCATCCATCCTGCTCCACATACTTTGTGATGGACTGGATATCGACAGGACCGATTCCCGGATTCGGATGTGACGGTTCTTCTGCCGGTGCCGACAGACAAAACAGGATCATGGAAAACATCAGGCTTTCCAACAACACTGCAACAGATTTAAAACATTTCCCCTTCATTTTTTACTCCTTTTATCAAAGATTTCCGGCCTTTATGGCTTTGGGCCGGTCAAAATTTATCCTACTATTTTTGGGCGGTGATGACAAGCGCTTTTGTTTTCGAAATGCCCCCCGAAATGGCCGTTTTTTGTTTTCCCAGCGGTTGAAATGAAGCAGGCGGGATGATAGTATAGAAATAGTAGCGTTCAGGGTGCTTGCGCGCAGGCGGCCTAGTAAGTATAAGAAATTACTCAAAAAGCTCCATTATAAGGTGTAAGTAGTATAACATTTCACAGGCTAAATAAGGAAGGGCGAAAACCGGGCAGACAAAAAGAGCTTTGAGGGAGCGGGGAATGGAAGAAAAAAAGAGAAGCTATGGTATCGTATCCCGTCTGATGTACGGTATGGCGGAGTTTTACGGCGGCGGCGCTTTTGTGATCATCAATACGTTTTTTACCGTATTTATGACCAAGGCTTTGGGCATGCCGGCAGCACTGGCGGGTACCATTCCGCTGGTCGGAAAGATCTGGGATGCCGTTACGGATCCCGTTATGGGCAACATCACAGACCGTACCAGTGTAAAAATGGGGGCCAAGCGTTTTTATGTCCTGATCGGCGGGATCGTATCGGCCATCACCTTTGTGATGATGTGGATCACGATCCGGCCAACCTCAGTAGGGGTGCTCTATGCCTTCTATCTGTTTATGTATTGCCTGTTCTCTACGGGATTTACCATTTTGATGGTTCCCTATAACGGTCTTTTGCCCGACATGATCGATGATTATGCGATCCGCGCGGGGTACTCGAGCGTGCGGATGATCTGGTCTACGCTGGGGGCGATGGTCTGCGGTCTGGTGCCGACATTTTTGATCCGGGATAACCTGGATACGGCAGCCTATATGCGCTGCGCGCTGCTTTTTGGCGTTTTGTTTTTCATCTCATCCATTGTTACCTTTGCGGGGACCTGGGAAAAACAAAAGCCGCCGGTGAAAACGAGTCTGGCAGACAGCTTTCCCCAGGCAGCCAGCGTGTTCAGATGCAAGTCGTTCAGACTGTTCATCGGCCTTTATCTGTTCGGACAATGCGGAATGGACTTTGTGTCCGGCATGGCGGTTTATTTCGTGGATGATGTACTAAACGGTTACGGCAATGGTTATTTTACCTATCTGATGGCTGTACTGCTGGTTACGCAGCTTGTGGGAATGCTGATATTCGGACCGATCATGAGCAGAACATCCAAGCGTTTTACGATCCTTGTGGGAGCACCGATCAGACTGATCGGTACGCTGGGACTGCTCTTTTTCTCCTATGAGGGCGCAAGCCTTGCAGCGATCCTGATCCTGACAGGGCTGATCGGCTTTGGTAATGCGGCGACGCTGACCAGTATTTTTGCCATCATGGCCGATATGGCTGAGGTGGATGAACTGATCACTTCGATCCGCCGACCCGGGATCGTATCCGGTATGGCAACCTTTGCCAGAAAAGTTTCCGCAGGACTTTCTGCGGCAGCGATCGGGTTTCTTCTTTCCGCAGTGGGCTATGATGAAGTGATCGCCAATACCGGCAAAATGCAGTCGGCCTTTACGCAAAGGGGGATCGCTCTGATCTTTGTGCTGGCGCCGGCCGTGCTGATCGCTTTGCTGATCGTTGTGGGCATCGCGTTCCCGATGACGGGAAAAGAATTTGCGGTGGTGCAAAAGGAGATCGCCCGCAGGCGAGGGGAGGCAGAAGGGGAAGCTTCCGAGGAAGAGATCCGGATCTGCGAAAGGGTAACGGGTATGGCCTATGACAGGCTTTGGAATAAAGGAAATGCGGGAATCCGCAGGGAGGAAGAAAGCAATGGGTGATCATCAATCGCCACTGATCTGGGCACATCGCGGTGCCAGCGGCGAAGCGCCGGAGAATACGCTCGCCTCTTTTGAACTGGCGGCAAAGCAGGGCGCCGACGGCGTGGAGCTGGATGTCCAGATGAGTGCGGACGGCGTTTTGGTCATATGTCATGATGAAAAGGTTGATCGTACGGCAAATGCGAAGGGCTGGCTGAAGGATTATTCGTTTGACGCGCTCCGCAGGATGGATTTTTCCTACGGAAAGCTCCAATATGAAGGAGAAAGGATCCCGACGCTGGAGGAGGTGTTGGATCTTCTGGATCCGACAGATCTGACGATGAACATTGAGCTCAAGACGGGGATCTTTTTCTACCCCGGCATTGAGGAGAAGGTGATCGGACTGGTGGAGAAGAAATGCTGGCAGGAGCGGGTGATCTTTTCCTCCTTTAATCATTACAGCGTCGACCGTGTGGGAAAGCTTGCGCCATGGGCCAAAAGAGGTATTCTGTATATGGACGGGCCCATAGACGTGCCGGCTTATGCAAAGCGCCTTGGAGTGGAGGCTGTTCATCCGGCGCTTTACAATCTGCAGTACCCGGGATTTCCCGAAGCGTGCGCAAAGGAAGGGCTGGATATCAATGTCTGGACCGTGGATGAATACGAGTATATGAAGCTTTGCAGACAGATGGGCGTGCATGCGATCATTACAGATTACCCGAAGAAGGCGAAGGAATTTTATGCAGCGGATGCAGGATAAGCAATTATATCTTTCTTTCATGGAAACGGCCGTCAGGCAGTGGTTCGAAGGATGCACAGACAGCGGATCCGTGAAAGCCGGTGACGGGACGCTTCTTCGGTATTATACGGCAATACCGGAAAAGCCGCGGGCAGCTGTCGTGATCGTTCACGGGTTTTGCGAGTTCTTCGGCAAATATCATGAGCCGGCGATGCGTTTCTGGCAGGAAGGGTTTGCCGTATTTTTTTGCGAGCACAGGGGACACGGCTATTCCGGAGGAAAGCTGCCGGAGCCGGATGAGGACATTGTCTATATTGATGATTACCGGACGTATGTCAGCGACCTGAAATGCTTTCTGGATCAGATCGTCATGCCTCGCTGTGCGGATCTTCCGAAGATCCTGTTTGCGCATTCCATGGGCGGTGCGATCGCGGCACTTTTTCTGGAAAGCTACCCGGAGTATTTTCAGGAAGCGATCTTTTCGAGTCCCATGTTTATGCTAAAAACGGGGAAATACCCCGCTTGGGTGGCAGGGGCAGCTGCGGGTATTATGTGTCTGACCGGCAGGGGAAGAGAGCTTGCACCGGGAGAGAAGCGCTTTTCGGATCAAAACATTTTCGAAAAAAGCAGTACCCTCTCCAGGGAGAGGTATGAATATCAGTTCCGGCAAAGAGTCGCGGACAGACATTATCAGACCTATGGAGCATCGTACTCATGGGTCGCCGCGTCGCTTCGTGCCACGCGGAAACTGTTAGCTGATGCTTACAAGATCAGGATTCCCGTCAGCCTGATGAGTGCGGGACGAGACAGCCTGGTAAAAAGAGAGGGCTTCATCCGCTTCATGCAAAAAGTCCCGCAGACCCGGGAATACGCCTTTGAAACCTCCAAACATGAGATCTTCAATGCAGATGACGAAACAGTCAGAGCCTACTACGACCGGATATTCTCTGTTTTAGGCAAATATGGACCCCCGGGACGGAGTCATAGGGTCATTTCTTAATTATTTACTTTAAGTTTTAAAATGAGAATGTGATCAAATAATTGATTGATAGGAGATTGATGCGTCAGAGGAATGTTAGGAGCGTCTTTCCAACCATGAAACCAGAAAAACTCAGCTTCTTCGGAAGCACCCTCACCAAATGCATACTTTCCATGATCATGGCAATGGGACTACCATTGTCTTTTCCTGCAGGAAAGAAACAATTGAAGCTTCACGGAATAAAGGGATTGGCAGACCTGCTGAAGGTCTCCTATCCGAGAAACCAGGCAGTGCTGCTGGCGGTGTTCGTGCTGGCTTTGATTGTTTTGTTTTTCTATGACAGATGCAAAGAAAAGACCCTTCGAATGAAGATCATGAATGGCATCGTCGCGGTTCTCTTTGCGTTATCACAGATTCTGGGAGAATGTTACAGTGAGTATGCATCCTGGTATCCGATAACCCGGGGATCACTGTTTCGTTGCCGTTTTTTGGTGGCATTTTTGGGGATCAGCTGTTTTGTTTATCATGTTCTTTTCCTGCTGCAGGAGCTCTTGGACCGCGCATATGCAAAGATACTCGTTGGCACAGCTAAGCGTCCTTTTTTTCCCGACAAAACATCCATTGAATCACTTGCTGAACAATCTGGTCAAACATCAGCAAAATCAATCCCGGAATCATCCATTAACTCAAGTTCGAAATCACCTTCGAAAGCTTCTGGCAGATCAACCATAAAAACCATGGGCTTCCTGCTGCTTTGCTGGCTGCCCTATCTTATCATCTTCTATCCGGGTACCTGTAACCACGATACTTCGGATCAGATCCTGCAATTTTTCCACAGGGATATTTGGGTCAGATATTATACGGCCACGCCGGCGGATGATATCTATATGACCAATCATTTTCCCGTGCTGACCACTTTCATCTACGGTGGATTTGCGAGGTTTGGTCTGCTGCTGGGAGATATTCGGATCGGTTTCGCGCTGCACAGCGTTCTGCAAATGATCCTGATGGCGGCTGTGATCACAAAAGTGCTGCGTTTTTTGCAGAGAAAAGGTTTAACGGGGAAAGGGTACAAAGCGGCGGTTTTGTTTTTTGCCCTGCTGCCGGTATTTCCTCTTTATGCCATATGCATGCTGAAGGATGTGCCTTATATTCTGTGTCTTATGGTCCTGATGCTGGATTTATGGGAGTTTGCGGAGACAAAGGGAGAGGAGCTTTTATCGACGCGGCATGCCGTG
>JAIKWF010000075.1 GCA_024685005.1 Lachnospiraceae bacterium | reverse complement strand
CATATATTTGAACAGTATTTTCAACCCAACGACGGTGCTTATATCACGGACAGATTAAGTGAGGCAGCTTTGAAAACCTGTTTCAAATACGGACCGATAGCTTTAAAGGAACCACAAAACTATGAAGCCAGATCAAACCTGATGTGGACAAGTTCTATCGCACTCAATCATCTGCTAACATTCGGTAAAGGAGGAGCATGGTCTGTTCATCCGATAGAACACGAATTGTCCGCATTTTATGATATCACTCACGGAGTGGGACTTGCCATTCTTACACCGGCGTGGATGAGATATGTTCTTAACTCCGAAACCGTTAAAAGGTTTGCCATGTTCGCAAGAAATGTATGGGATCTTGACAGGTCGGATGATTATGGGGCTGCGATAGCAGGCATAAATCTCACAGAGCAGTTTTTCATTGAACTGGGTCTGCCGGGAACGCTCTCAGAGATCGGAATAGATGATTCAAAGTTTGAACTTATGGCATCCGAAGCAGTAAGAACGAGCGGATTGTCCACAAGGGCATACGTTAAGCTGGATACTGAAGACGTTGTACAGATATACAGAAACTGCTTATAACTGTATCAGTGAATAGAATAAAGAACCATTATTTGATGACATGCCGCATTTTCATGGACATTTAGGGGCAGACCATCTATAATGTGGGAGTACAGAGAGGCAGTAATAAAGGATTACCGCCTTTATTATATGATCGGATGGGGCAAAGGAGTTCCGACTTGCGAATTGCAGGCGGATTCCTTTTTTTGTTTAGGTGCCATGGCATCGATCATTGTGCTTGTACGAAATGATGATCCGGGAGGTAGACATGAGAGCTGTGATCGGGGTGATCCCGTTATATGACGATGAAAAAAACAGTTACTGGATGCTGCCGGGCTACATGAAAGTGATCGAATCGTGCGGCGGCCTGCCCGTTATGCTTCCTCTTACGAAGGATGAGGCGGTGCTGAAGGATGCGTATGATCTTTGCGACGGGATCCTGTTTACGGGAGGGCATGACGTGAACCCGGAAATGTACGGGCAGAAACCTTCGCCCCATTGCGGCATGACCTGCATTGCCAGAGATGACATGGAAACCAGGCTGCTGGATCAGTGCCTTACGGATGATAAGCCGCTTTTGGGGATCTGCCGCGGGATACAACTGATCAATGCGCATTTGGGCGGAACCCTGTATCAGGATTTGCCGACAGAGTTTGAAAGCGGTGTAGAGCATCATATGTCACCGCCATATGACAGGAAAGCGCATACCGTAACGATCCTGGAAAATACAAAGCTTGCAGAGATCATGGGCAGCGGTTCCCATGATGTTAACAGCTATCATCATCAGGCGATCAAAGAGCCGGCTGATGCGCTGGAGGAAATGGCCGTATCCGAAGACGGCCTTGTTGAGGCAATCGCTGTGAAAGGTCACAGATTTGCAATAGGAGTGCAATGGCATCCCGAGTTTTCTTATGAAAGCGATGCGGGAAGCACATTGCTGATCAAGGCACTCGTAGAGGAATGCCAAAAAAGAAAGGAGTCAATATTATGAAAAAGAAACTGTTGGGACTTATGTTGGTAGGATTGATGCTTTCTGTTACAGGATGCGGATCGAAGGGAGATCAGGCAACCGGCGGATCAGGAGACGGAAAGGTGTGGAAGATCGCCACTGACACCGCGTTCAAGCCCTTTGAGTACAAGGATGATTCCGGTGAGTTCGTAGGTATCGATATGGATATCCTTGATGCAATTGCAAAAGATCAGGGATTTGAGTATGAAGTACAGGTGCTGGGCTGGGATGCATCCATCGCTGCATGTCAGGCAGGACAGGCTGACGGAATGATCGCCGGAGCATCCATCACGGAGGAAAGAAAAGAGTCCGGCTGGATCTTCTCAGACGGTTATTATGATGCTGATCAGAGTATGGCTGTGGAAGCTTCTTCTACCATCGCAGGCTTTGATGATCTTGATGGTAAGACAGTTGCCGTAAAGACCGGTACCATGAGTGCATCTTATGCAGAGGAACTGGCTAAGCAGTATAACTTCACCATCACCTATTTTGAGGATTCACCTACCATGTATCAGGCAGTTGTAGGCGGACAGGCAGATGCGGTATTTGATGATACGCCCATTATGGCATCCAACATCAAGGATACCGGAATTGCCATGAAGCTTGTGGAAGGTACTGGAAATGAGCCGGCAGCATACGGCTTTGCAATTTTCAACAGTGACAATCAGCCGCTGGTAGACATGTTTAACAAGGGTCTTGCCAACATTAAGGCAAACGGAACCTACGATGAGATCATCAAAAAATACCTTGGTGAATAAACACTGTTCGGGCAGGGAAACCTGCCCGATCCCAAATGAGGAAAGATGAATGATTAGAATAATTACGGTTTACGGCGGCATGCTTCTCATCGCTTTGGGAAGGACGCTGCTTCTGGCGTTATTGGGCCTCTTTTTTGCCTGCATCATCGGCATGATCTTCGGAATCATGGGAGTTCTGAAAAACAGAGCATGCAATATCATCGCCCAGATCTTTGTAGATGTGATCCGTGGCGTTCCCATGATCGTGCTGGCTTTTTTCGTTTATTTCGGAATGCCATATTTTTTCAATACCATAATCGGCGGTTTCTCCGTGAATCTGACGGCACTGCAGGCCGGTACCATTTGTCTGGCGCTTAACTGCGGCGCTTATATGGCGGAGATTGTTCGCGCCGGTATCCAGTCTGTGGATAAAGGACAGATGGAAGCGGCCAGGTCTCTGGGACTGACTTACGGTATGTCCATGAGAAAGGTCGTGCTTCCCCAGGCGATCAGAACCATGATCCCCACCTTTATCAATCAGTTTATCATCACGCTGAAGGATACCTCCATTCTGTCGGTGATCGGATTCCCGGAACTGGTAAATACAGCAAAGAACGTGCAGGCCAATACGTTTATGTCCTTTCAGACATGGGCTATTGTGGGCGTCATGTATCTCATCGTCATCACCATTCTGTCCAGGAGTGCGAAGATGATGGAAAGGAGGCTTAACGTTGGCAGATAAAAGTGTGATCAAGATCAAAGTTGAGAATTTGAAAAAAAGCTACGGCAGTCTGGAAGTGCTGAAGGATATCTCCACCGAAATTTACAAGGGAGAGGTAGTTTGCGTGATCGGTCCTTCCGGCTCCGGTAAATCCACATTTTTGCGCTGTTTAAACAGGCTGGAAAATGTAACGGGCGGGAAAGTGCTGATCGATGATACGGACATCACTTCCAAGCAGGTGAACATCAACCATGTGCGGGAAAACATCGGCATGGTATTTCAGCATTTCAACCTGTTTCAGAATCTGAACATTCTGGACAATCTGACACTGGCCCCGGTCCAACTGAAAAAATGCTCAAAAGAAGAGGCAGTCAGCCGTGGCAAAAAAATGCTGGAAAAGGTAGGACTGGCAGACAAGGCGGCCAGCTTCCCCAGTCAGCTTTCCGGCGGACAGAAACAGCGTGTTGCCATTGCCAGAGCCCTTTGCATGCAGCCGGATATCATGCTTTTTGACGAGCCTACCTCGGCACTGGATCCGGAGATGGTCGGCGAAGTGTTGCAGGTTATGAAGGAACTGGCCGGCGAAGGAATGACCATGGTGATCGTTACCCATGAAATGGGATTCGCCAGAGAGGTTGCAGATCGTGTGATCTTTATGGACGGAGGCTATATCGTGGAAGAAGGCACGCCTCAGGAAGTTTTGCAGAATCCAAAAGAAGAACGGACCATTGATTTTTTGAATAAAGTTTTGTAATGGAGAGCAGTATGAAAAGGATAATCACCATAAGCAGACAATTCGGTGCCGGCGGCGGAACCATAGGAAAAGCCGTAGCCGAAAGACTGGGATTTTATTATTGCGATAAGGACATGATTCTGAAAGCAGCCATGGAAAGCGGAAGCCTCACGGCTGAGGAGATCAGAAAATACGATGAGCGAGTTCCGGCTGAGTTTGGGTTCGGACAGAGTCTGTTTGACTTCTATAACAAACCTTTGGATGAGCGTCTTTTTGCGGCCCAGAAGGAAGCCATCAGAAAACTGGCGGAAAAAGAAAACTGCGTGATCGTGGGACGGAATGCCAATGTCATTTTAAAGGAATATGACAAAACCCTCCATGTTTTTGTGGCTGCAACCGAGCACTACAGGCTGCAGCGTTTGAAGGATAGTATGAAGGATACGCCTGAGGAAAAGATCCTGGAGGATATTCATGCTGTGGACAGAGCCAGAAATAAGTATTGTAAGCATTATACCCATACGGTGTTCGGTCATTCCGATCATTATGATCTTTGCCTGAAAAGCTCAACTTTGGGACTGGAAAAATGCATCGATCTGATCTGTTGTGCGGCTGAAGAATGACGCCTTCCCGGGTTGAGGCAGTAGATATTATACGGAAAATGAAGGAAGAGCAAGCTGCAGACGTTCCCTGTGTTATGGGGGCTCTGCAGTTTTTGTATTGGGATATCCCTCATTTCGTCTATTTGTGGTAGAATGAAACTCATACGGAAGGAAATTGATGTAACAACTTTTTTGGGAGGTGTCCGGATATGAAAAGAGGAATCCGAAAAAAAGCAAACTATTTGTCGCTTGGTACAGTCCTTTTGCTTACACTGCTGCTTTCGGTGTTTGGGGCGCAATCTGCTAATGCAGGTTTTTTTACCACGGATGTGAGAATCAGCGCTATCCGGCAGACCTCCCTCCTTGAGGCGCAGATCACCTGGGAGTGTGACAGAGAGGATTATGATGGTTTTGTTCTGAAAAAGACATTGCTGGAAAATGGGGAGGAATACAGGGACCCTGCGGAAACGGATGAATATATGATCCCCCAGCAGGCTGAAGAAGGCATTACATGGACTGTGATAAAGACAATGGAACCGGCTGTACGGGAATGCACTTTTGAGATTAAGTATGGGGAAAAAGCCTATTATACCATTGAAGGCTATTCCCTGAGTGCGCCTCCTGCCAACCATTCTTCGTCTTACAGAAGAGGCAAAATGAAAGAGATGCGCTCTTGTATTTCTGAGCTGATCTATAACGGACAATCTTTGTATGTGGATGACCAAAATGGGAGTAATGCTTATACACTGACCCCTGTCGTGCCGGTAACCGAGATCACATCTATTCAGAACACAGACGGATCGGAGACCTGTCTTACCTGGCAGAATAATCAGGGTGCCAAAAGCATAGGGATCTATTGTTGCAGGCAGAACGACGGATATCAGCTGATCGCAACGGTCGGCGCTGATCAGACTTCTTATGTTCATTCCGGTATCAAAAAAGGTGATACTTACAGTTACTATCTGATCACGAATTACGAAGCAGGCTATGTCAGTGGGAAATCAGATACGCGAAGCGTTTTCGTGCCGAATACATCCGGTAAGAAAAAAGTGGTCAACGCCGGACAGATCAAAATGGATGATCGCAACGGCATGTATGAGGAAGGCAACTTTGCAACCTCTGATACCACTTATTATTATCAGCAGGGCAAAAACCTGTACGTTGTCACCGTGAAAGGAAATAAGGTTACCTCCTACAAGGTAAGCAGCAAGATGAAGGTAAAAAGCAAAAAAACCGTGAAGTTCAGTAAAAATGCGATTTTTGGCGGTTTTTACCATGGGGCGGACGGAAACAATTATCTGGCAATCGGATACAATAATCCCGCTGAGGATAATACGAAAGTGGTCATTCAGGTGATTCAATATGATAGTTCCTGGAAGAAAAAGAAAACGGCGGAAATAAAAGGCGGTGTGGATTTTATTTTTCCGGGGATCTATGAACCCTTTGATGCATCCGGCTGTCAGATGACCATGTCCGGAAAATGGTTGGTGATGGCAACGGGAAGGACCATGTATATGAAAGATGGTTGTCACCATCAGTCCAATATCGCTTTTCGTATTGATACGGAAACAATGAAAGCATCCCTTCATCCCATCATGTATGTCAGCCATTCCTTCAATCAGCTGATCGGATATGCGGGAGATACGCTTTATCAGGTGGATCACGGTGATGCTTATCCCAGATGCATTTGCATTACAGGGATCGAGCATGACACCGATCTGGATGACATCTCTTATGCCCCGAGATTTAGCGCAGATGCTTTTCTCATTGAAGGCAAAACCGGTGAAAACTTTACCGGTGTTATGCTGAACGGAATGGGGATCGGATCAGAAAACATTCTGACCACAGGTATTGCACAGCCGAATCAATATCCTGTAAAAGGGATTACCGGTACGGACTGGAACAGCAATTGCCACAATGTGTTTTTAACAGTAACGAACAGAAAAACTGCGGAAAGCAAGGTGATCTGGCTGACAGGTCTGCATCCGTGGAAATCCAAAACTTTGATTTCGGAAGCCAGAATGGTGACTCTTTCCGATGACCGGTTTGCCATTATCTGGAATGAGTTTAAGAAAAAGAAATCCACGTTGAAATACGTAGTGGTGGATCAGAAGGGAAATGTGATCTGTAAAAAGAGCTATAAAAACACACCTTTTGATGCCTCTTCCCAGCCGATCCTTTTTAACGGCTATATTATGTGGGCAGTAAAAAATGAAGGGCTTTTGCACAGAAAACACAATGAAGTAACTTACAGTAGTTTGCGGTCGCCCTACAAAGTGACGAAACTGGTGCGGATCCCGGCGGTGTTCTGATCGCGTCGGTTATAGATCAAAACAGTGTGCCGGTAGATGATGGGGTATTAGAAGAAAAAGAGTAGCTTTAAGGGAGGAAGCAAATGAAACTTCTTGTTATAGACGTACAAAAAGGAATCACAAATGAAAAGCTGTATGATTTTGACGGCTTTATTAAAAACACGGCTTTGGTGATTGACACAGCAAGAAAATGCGGCGTGGAGGTTATCTATGTGCAGCATGATGACGGACCGGGAAGCGGCTTTTCCGTGGGAGATGATGCATTTGAGATCGCAGAGCAGGTAAAGCCTGTAGACGGAGAGAAGATTTATTTCAAAGAAATAAACAGCTGCTTTGGCAACAAGCAGCTGGCTGAGTATCTGGAGAAGCAGAAAGACAGAAGGCTGGTGATCGTCGGGCTGCAGACTAATTTCTGTATTGATGCATCTGTGAAATCCGCTTTTGAAAGAGGATTCGAGGTTATTATTCCAAAAGGAACGAATTCCACTGTGGATAATGATTATATGGATGCGGAGACTACCTGCAGATATTATAACGAAATGATGTGGCCGGAGAGGTTCGCAAAATGTGTGTCCGTGGATGAGGTGATAACCATGATGGAGCATGCGGACTGATCGGATGCGAAAGCGATAACGGTTCTTGAAGGATTGCAAAGGTTGACAAATTTTTATACTAAAAAAAGTTGCAAAATGAAACAATAATGCCATAATACTACGCTGATATGGGATGAAAAAGAAAGAAGGAACGAATGAAGATGAATAAGAAGTTTTGGCTTAGAACGCTGTTGGTACTGTCGCTTTTTTTGTGCGTATTTGATACAGCCTGCTATGCGAAGCCTTCCACTAAGAAAGTGCATGCCGCTTTTATGAAGCAGGTGAAAAAAGATAAAAAGGAGTATATGACCTTTCCGGGACAGAAGCTGCCCTATGCCTTTGCGGATCTGGATAACGATAAGGTGGATGAACTGATCACCATGCCGGGATACGGCTATTGCAGCGAGATCGTTTACAAATATATCGGCGGCAAAGTCAAAATGGTTACCCTCATGTCACAGGGGAACTTTGAAAAGTATTACAGGAAGAATAAGGTTCTGTATGCGCCAATGACCGGGCATCAGGGTGTATATTCAACCGGCTATTTTAAGTATGATAAATCCAAGAAAAAATATGTGGAAGTGGCTTATCAGCGGATCAGTTATGAGGCCTATAAAAACGGTAAGGTTAAACAACTGAAAAAACCCCTTGTTGCATACTATGTAGGTAAGAAAAAAGTCAGCAAGAAAAAGTTCAATAAGTACGTCAAAAAGCTGACAAAGGGAGAGAAGGGACAGGATTTAAATGCCCTTGTCTGGAAGAAGTATTAACACATAACACAATAAGGATGAAAAGATGAAGATCGATTACAGACTGGGAACAGAGCAGGATATAGATGCTGTTTGCACTCTTATACGTCAGGCTGTGGAAGAGATGAGAAAACAGGGCATAGAACAGTGGGACGATATCTATCCTGCACGGGAAGATTTTGAAGAGGATATCGCAAAACAAACATTGTACCTGGCTTATGCAGAGGATGCTCTGGCTGCATTGTATGTGATCAGCGGAGAATGTGATGAGCAGTACGGGAATGGGCAATGGAAATATGATGACGAAACCGCCTATGTATTGCACCGATTCTGTGTATCGCCCCATTTTCAGCATCAGGGCATAGGAAAGAGTGTGCTCCTTCATGTTGAGCAGCAGATCAGAGAGATGGGCTATCAATCGGTTCGCCTTGATACGTTTACGGAAAACCCCTTTGCCCAAAGACTGTACAGGCACAACGGGTATGAAGCAAGGGGCCTTGCCCACTGGCGAAAAGGGACCTTTGATCTGATGGAAAAGAGGCTGTGACCATGGGGATCATGGGGACGGGGTTCATGGCTCATTTATTAAAATTGGAGAAAATTACAATGGATGAAGAAAAACTGGGTTTTGCATGTGACTATATGAAAGGTGCCCACCCGAACATCATGAAGGCGATGACAGAGACCAACATGATCAGTACAGTGGGATATGGCAAAGATGAGATTTCCGAAAGGGCAAGGGAGCGGGTCAGAAAAGTCTGCGGTTGCCCCAAAGCGGCAGTGGAATTTCTGGTGGGAGGAACACAGACTAATGCAGTTGTGATCGATGCTTTTTTGCGTCCCTATCAGGGTGTGATCGCGGCGGAGACCGGACACATCGGCTGTCATGAGGCCGGTGCCATCGAGTTCGGCGGTCACAAAGTGCTTACCCTGAAACAAAAAGACGGAAAGATTTCGCCGGAACAGGTGGAACGTTATCTTGAAGATTTTTATAATGACGAATCCTTTGAGCATATGGTGATGCCGGGTATGGTGTATCTTTCCCAGCCTACGGAATACGGCACATTATATACCAAAGAGCAGCTGCAGGCTTTCAGAAGGGTATGCGATGCCTATCACATTCCGTTATATGTGGACGGAGCGAGACTGGCCTATGCACTGGCATGCCCGGAAAATGATGTGAGTCTGAAAGATATGGCTTCGTTATGCGATGCCTTTTACATTGGCGGGACAAAATGCGGAGCAATGTTCGGAGAAGCTGTGGTGATACCGGATCCGAATGCCGTTCCGTATTTTTTTACCATCATCAAGCAGCATGGTGCCCTGCTGGCAAAGGGCCGGCTTCTTGGTCTGCAGTTTGATGAGCTGTTTAAGGATGATCTGTATCTGCGAATTGGACAGCCTGCCATCAAAGCGGCGGATCAGATCAGAGAAGCACTGCAGGAAAAGGGATATCAGATGATATACCCTTCTTTTACGAATCAGAGTTTCTGTGTGATGGAAAATGAAAAGCTGCAGCGATTCGGAGATAAGGTGAGTTATTCTTTTTGGGAAAAGTATGATGATTCCCATACGGTGATCAGACTTGCGACAGATTGGGCAGCCGCGGAGGAGGAAACGCAGGCACTCATCGATGTGATCCGTAAGCTGGCGTAAGCGAAGGAAAGAGTGGATTTCAGAAGAGCAGAGGAGATCTAAACATGGTTAAGCATGTAGGAACGCAAACAATTATAACGGAACGATTGCTCCTTCGACGTTTTGCGTATTCAGATATTGATTCCATGCTTCGTAACTGGATTGCCGATGAACAAACACAGTGGGATTATGGCGAGCCGAGCTATCCAACGCCTGCAGCTGTTAGAGATTTGTTTGACACAAAGTATATTGTTTCATATTCCAAGAATGATTATTATCGTTGGGCAGTCATCGAAAAAGATTCGGGAGAATGTATCGGACAAATTGCTTTTTTTACTATGGATACGAGCAATCAACATGGTGAGATCGAGTATGTTATCGGACCGGCATTTCAGGGAAAAGGATATGCTACCGAGATGACAAAAGCGGTCATTGCATTTGGTTTTGAAAAGATCAACCTGCACAGGATTGAAATTGATTGCCGAACGGAAAATGAAGCATCACGAAGAGTTATTGAGAAGTGCGGGCTGACTGATGAAGGCGTATTTCGCGATTTTTTCTGGCGCAAAGATCATTATGAGGGCAGAAGAGTGTTCTCAATCTTAAAAGAGGAATGGGGCGAATCTTAAATGAGCCATGAACCCCGTCCCCACGGTCCATCATGAGGCGAAAATCGGTGCAAAAGCTATAGCTACTGCTGTATTTATGGCAAAAAGACAGAATGCAGACTGAAAAGATATACGACAAGGGAAATGATAATTTCGAGAGAATTCTTTGCAACTTGATTCAATTTGAAATTATTGAAACGGATGAATTACCGGATTATGTTTATGATAGAGATATAAAAAAGCTTTATAGACCTCGATATAATTAAAAAGGAAAATGTTAAATAAAGATGATGAATAATGTAACTCTTTTCCCATTACAGGATAGCGACAGAGAACAATTTATATTAGATAATCAGGAAGCTTTTAACTATGGTGCACTTGAAGAGTTCGGACTTAGGGATGATCATTTTGAAGAAGACAATCAGATTATCTCCCGTGAGACCATAGAAAAGTCCATTGATAACGGAGAGGCATACCGTATTATGCTTGATGACAGACCTGTCGGTGGTGTAATAATCAGTGTCGATGGTGAAAGAGGAGATTTAGATATTCTATTTACTTCTCCGAAAGAACATAGTAAAGGCGTTGGTTATGCTGCCTGGTGTGAAGTTGAAAAGCTTCATCCGGAGGTAAAGGCCTGGGAGACGGTCACACCGTATTTTGAGAAACGCAATATCCATTTCTATGTGAATCGATGTGGATTTCATATTGTAGAGTTTTACAATAAATTCCATCCAGATCCAAATGATCCGGAAGGAGAACATATGGATTTGGATATTCAATTCCCAGGTGGGATGTTTAGATTTGAGAAAATTATGAATGGAGGAAGAAAATGAAAGTAGCAGTTACATATGAAAATGGTGAGGTATTTCCACATTTTGGAAGAACACCTCAGTTTAAGATTTATGAAATAGAAAACGGAGAGGTAAAGACTTCACAGGTGATTAATACAGGCGAGACAGGTCATGGTGCACTTGCAGGATTCCTTAGAGAACGTGGTGTTGAAGTTATGATATGTGGTGGAATAGGCGGTGGAGCAATCATGGCTATGGCTGAATCTGGTATTAAGGTGTATGCCGGTGCTTCCGGGGATGCTGATGAGGTGATCAAGTCATATATTGACGGTACGCTGGCAGAAATTGGAGATGCAACCTGTGATCATCATGAGCATGAAGGTCATGGTGAACATGGCTGTGGTCATGGTGGATGTCACCATTAACGTTCAGTTTTATATATGAACTTATTTTTTCGGAAATGAAAAGAGTGCTTAAGAGCGGAGGAAAACTTGCGATCTAAAATATATACCGGTCAACCTTGAAGGCTGGATGGAGTTCACAAATACACCGGACGATGTCCGGGATAGAATTATCACATACATGGAGCGGGAGTTGTCAGGTCAGGGAAAAACAGGATTTGAACCATATAGAAAAGAAGGAGAACTCTACTTCGACCACAGATGGCTTTTAACGATTGGAGTAAAGAGATGACATATATTTGGAGATATGAAACCCCTGAGGGCTTTGACGATATGCTTATGAACAGTGATGGCGAGCATCTGGCGGGACTATGGTTTGAAGGGTCAGATGATGAAAAGAAGCATAAACTGGATGCTGATGAAAAGAGACTTCCTATATTTGAAATAACCGAAAAGTGGCTTGATGACTACTTTACCGGAAAGCTTTCCTCGGATATTCCGAATATTAAAACAGAAAACTTAACACCATTCCGCAGAGATGTTTTTGAAATCATGAAAAAGATCCCTTTTGGAGAAACATCAACTTATGGTGAGATTGCCAGGACACTAGCCAGAGAACGCGGTATCTTCAAAATGTCTGCACAGGCAGTTGGCGGTGCGGTAGGCTGGAATCCTGTCTGCATTATTATTCCCTGCCATAGGGTAATAGGATCTGATGGCTCCCTTACAGGATATGGTGGCGGAATCAGAAATAAGGAATTGCTGTTGCAACATGAGAGGAAGTATAGTACATAGTTCAATTTCAGTTTAATGGAGGTCAGAAATTAAATGAATAATACATATATAATTAGAGAGGCTGTTCCGGATGATGCAGAGAATATGATTTCATATCTGAATCAAGTGGGTGGAGAATCTGATTACTTATTACATGGAGAAAATGAATT
>JAIKWF010000064.1 GCA_024685005.1 Lachnospiraceae bacterium | reverse complement strand
GTTCCGGCAGGGGATGTCACCTGATCTTTCAATGCGCCGGGGTGCAGTCCGCTGACAAGCTGCAGTCTTGCGGAACCCAGAATCATCTGCGAGATGAGGGGATAGGCCATTCCTCTGGGAAGGCCGTATTTTACGGCAGCGTCCGCATATGCTTCGATCATCATGTCCACAAAGGCCGGTCCGCAACCTGTGACTGCTCCGCCGATTCCCATAAGGTTTGTGGGCATGTCTGCTACCATTCCAAGGGCTGCAAAAAGGGTTTTAACTTCCACTCTCTCCTCTTTTTTCAGGGAGTTTTTATCTTCGAAGAGCATAACGCCTGCTCCTACCATGGCAGGGGTGTTGGGCATTACGAACTGAATCCTGACTTTGTCGCTGAGTTTTTCTGCGTATTTGTCAAAATCCCAACCCGCTGCGATGGAAATCAGGGCTTTTCCGTCCAGCAGGGACGGGGTTTCGGGAACTACGGGTGCGCCGTTTCCCTGTCTGTCGTAAGCATTCACTAACTTTTGCAGTACATCATCAATCTGAAAGGGTTTGCAGGCCATGATGATGGTATCTGCCGATTCCACCAGCTCCTGCAGGCTTGCCACCGGGGTAAACCCGATGTTTTTGGCGTTTTCTTTCAGTTTGTCCTGGTGGGGTGCATAGGCAAATACGTTTTCACCTTTCATTTTGCCGCTTTTGATAAAGCCGCCGGCAAGTGCTTTTGCCATGTTTCCCATTCCGATAAATCCGATGTTTTCCATTGTTTCTGTCTCCTCATATTCTTTTTATCTTATTATCCGCCCCATATCCTGCTTAGTCAGTTGCGGATTCTTTACATTCGATCGCCCGGAATCTGTCCTGCGGATTTTTTACATTCGATCGCCCGGAATCTGTCCTGCGGATTTTTCACACTCGATCGCCCGGAATTTATCCTGCTGATATATTAGCCCGATGTATCCGTTCATACCGCTCCCGCAATATGCCTGCCGGAGCACAAATCTGCCGTGTTGTGATCAGTTACCAGTTAACTTGCGATCTCCGCTGCTTTGATCTGGCTGTCGTAATATTTTTCCAGCCTGGGCCGGCATGCTTCAAAGACGTCAGCCAGGGCGGGATCAAACTGGGTGCCCATGCCTTCTCTGATGATGGCGGCAGCATCTTCGTAGTTCATGCTGTCTTTATAGCATCTCTTGGACACCAGCGCATCATATACGTCCGCAACGGCCATGATCCTTGCTTCCATGGGAATCTGGTCACCTGCAAGTTTATCGGGATAGCCGTTTCCGTTCCACCGCTCATGATGGTAGTGGGCCATATTTTCAGCGATCTGTACAAAGTAGGGATCTTCGATGCCGGCGATGACGCTGTGCAAAAGCTCTGCGCCTTTGGGCGCATGCATTTTCATCTGTTCGAATTCTCCCGGTGTGAAGCGGCCGGGTTTCTTTAAGATGTCATCATCGACTGCAATTTTCCCCACGTCATGAAGGGGCGCGGCCTTGATCATGGCTTCGCAGTATTTAGCCGGGAACTGGCCTTCCCACTCGTCCCGCACCATCAGCTCTTTTACCAGGATTTTTACGCCCATGCTGGTTCGTTTGATGTGGCCGCCGGTGCTGTTGTCGCGATTCTCGATCATGTTGGCCATGCCAAGGAGCATCTGGTCCTGCACTTCCCGAAGGTGTCTGGTTTCCCGCTCAACGTCGGCCCGAAGTTTTTCGTTGTAGTCGTTCAGGCGTTTTTCCTCGGCCCGTTTTTCGGTGGCATCGGATATTTCCACAAAATATCCCAGCTGGTGCCCTTTTTCATTGAGCATGTAGTCTACGGAAATCTCATATTCTCTGCCCTGTCCTTCCATGTAGTCCACGGCAGTATTTAAGGTATCATCCAACTTATCCGCCAGGGTTCTGATGCGGATAAAAAGCGCATCATCCATGGGCAGCGGAAAGTCCACATGAAGGGGTGCCACCTGGGGGAAAAATTTCTGCGCCACCTGGTCGGATCCCAGGTAGTTTCTTTTTTTATCCAACAACATATACCCGTAGCTGTCCTGCTGAACTATGCTTTCCGCCACTGTGGAGGAAACATCATACAGGGCGACTCTGTGCTGCAGCACCAGAATGATGGTTCCGTCCATTACAAAGATCACCGGAACAACGGAAATGTTCTGCAGCATTATATTGCCGACAAGATAGCTTGTGGCGCTGAATACGGATGCCACCAGCAAAAAACTCATATTTTTGTAAGAGGCTGTTTTGTTTTCGCGAAATGCATAGACGCAGCAGCCGATCACCAGGATCAGCATAAGGTAGATCTGAAGCCGCAGCAGAAAAAAGTACGGTCCTTCCACAATGGTAACTCCGGCGCCGCCATCAGGCCGGTTCAGTACGATATCCCGGAAAAAAATCGGCTTATATCCGCCTGTCAGAACGAAGCTGTAAACAAAGGTAGATGTTACGGTGATCATACCGCGTCCAAACCATCCGGCATTGATGTCGCACAGTTCCAGCACACAGAGCAGCAGAATAGACGGCAAAAAGCATCCGCCCAGATAAGCAACTTTGGTGGCCATCAAAGCTTCACCATAGCTTGTTGCCGCATGCATGAACAGATAGCCGCCGTTGGAAACGGCCGCTACGATCAGTAGAACGCCGAAGTAAAAGTTGTTCCTGTGGGCTCTGCTGACGACAAACAAAATCAGATTCACCACTGCAAGGGCCAGCATTACGCTGTAGTATATCGTGATACTCATATCGTATTCCTCGTATTGCCGATACACCCCCATGTTTCGGCGCAAATAAGTTGATCAGATCCTACTCCCTCAGTAGTATGGCATTTCCCGGTAAAACTCATTTCCGGGCAGTATTTCATTCTCTATTTCCCGCACTCAGCCAGACACTGTCCGATGAGCTTCATGTCGCATTCTTCGTTGCACTTGATGCCTTTTCGCACGCTGATATGTGCTCTTCTGAAGTCTGCATAAGCCTCTCCGTCCCAGATTTCCTTCAGGGACTGGGTTCTGGTGTCTCCCAGAATGATCTCATTGTTAAAGTCTTCCATACACATGGTGGCTTCTCCGTTGGATTTTACCGTCATGGTCATCCAGGGATGTTTGCAGTATTCCGACCAGTGAATGGATTCGGTTCCGTGGAAATCTTTTCTGTACCACTGGCAGTCTTCGCTCTTTAAGTAGATGTACACATCCAGTCCCTCAAAGGCATCCAGCAGCTTGTCGAATTCTTCCTTCTGATTCTTTCGGTTCAGGTTCAGCATGGTGATGACGATGGTGGTATCCAGGCCATGCTCATGTTTGTAATCCAGCACCTTTAAAATGTCCTGATAACTGGTGGAAAAGTTAGCCGCCTTTCCTCTGATCTGCTGATACTGCTCATCATCCACGCTTTCAATGGAGTATTTGATGTAGCTCAGTCCCGCATCCATCATCTTGTAAGTCCGCTCCAGATCAATATTGGCGGGATTGCAGGAAAAATAAGTGGGGAAGCCGTGCTCTGTCAGCATCCTGACATATTCATCCATGTGTTTGTCAAGGAGGGGATCGCCATAGCCGTGCAGCTGGATCACTTTACTGATGATGTACAGGAAAAAGTGATTCTCACTGGGTTCGTCCTCTTCCTTAATACCGTATTTTTTCTCACAGTAGCTTTTCCATTTTTCCCAAAGCGCCTGATCGTGGGGCTTGATCTGCTTTACCACGTTGGCGAAGGTTTCAAAATCAATGTCCTCGATGGGACGGGTCATCATGGTCGTGCGCGGGCACATCTGACAGCGCATGTTACAACGGTTGGTGGTCTCTATGTTATAGACTACGGGGTCCTTGCTTCGAATGGCGTCCAGGGCATTGAAAAGCTCCTCCTCCGTTTTGTAGGCCCCTGCCTTGGTCTGTTCTACGATCTTGTCAAATTCCATGTAAAAGTTGATATCCAGCATTTTTACTACCTTTTTCTTCCTTTTCTCTTCCTTTTTTCTCGTTCGATCCCTGTGCAAAATCAGAAATCGTTACTATTTCTAATGTAGCATAAAAAAGCGGCTTTTTCAACAAAACCGCTTTTTTCGTCTGCATATTCGGTTTCTTTTTGCTAACTTTTTTTATGCGCTTTTTGGGGCTTCCGGATTCCGGCTTATTCCATGCGTTCAAGATAATACAATCTTGCGGAAAAATCCTGGAACAGGCGCACCTGATCGGAGTATCCCGTGCCGGAAAATCCCTGGGCAAGTTTCACCCCTGCATGCATCAGGCTGTCTCCGTAGCAAATGTAGTCCTCCGTCTCCCCGTCCATCTTCATGAATTTTGCCAAAAGGTCATGGGTCAGGGAATTTTGCTTTACGTGTACCGGCGATACGGTATTGACCAGGTCTCCGAAGAGTTTGATGTTATGCTTTAAGGGCAGGCCGGTAAAGCGGTAAAGGCTTTCTTCCTCCAGTCCTCTGAATTTCACGTACTGGTACTGGGTGTTGGGGGTTACCAGCTTTTGCAATAGCATTCCCACCGCCTGCTTTTTGTCTCTTGATACCATGGTCCACTCGGTTACGTTGCCGCTGTCATATGCATTTGAAAATTGCAGGCCCGTTCCCGCATCGGTGCGGACCATGCTGGAGGCGCTAAAGCTGCGGCCCCGGTAAAATCTGCCGCCGGTAAACAGGCTCCTCCACTGCTTATACAGGGCGATCTGGCCTTCGATTTCGGAAAGCTCTTCTTTTGACAGGTCGCACAGGTTGCATTCATAGCCAAAAGATCCGAAGGCAGCTACTGCAAAACGGGTTAGCAGCGGCGTACTTCGCAGGGTCTGATGGTTAGGCACCGCTGACACATGGGCACTGACGCAAAGGGGCGGATAGCCGTAGCTGTATCCTGTCTGTATAGCTGCCCTGCAAATGGCATCGGTATCGTCGCTTCCCCAGATCTGGGGGAAGTAGCAAAGCATTCCCAGGTCAAACCGGTTTCCGCCGGCAGCACATCCTTCGAAGAGGATCTCGGGAAAAGCTCCGGTGATCTCTGATACGCAGCGGTAAAATCCCAGGATATATCTGTGGAAAACTTCTCCCTGCCGCGCTGCGGGAAGTGCCTCGGAAAATACATCCGACATGATCCGGTTCATATCCCATTTTACGTAGGAGATGTTGGCGCTACCCAGCACTTTTTTTATGGACTCGATGACGTAGTCCTGCACTTCTTTCCGGGTAAGATCCAGCACTCTTTGGTTTCGTCCCTCGGAATGGGGCTTGCCGGGTATCTGCAGCGCCCAGTCGGGATGAGTTTCATATAGCTTACTTTTTACATTGACCATCTCGGGTTCTACCCAGATGCCGAAATCCAGTCCCAGCGCATTGATCTTATCAGCAATGCCTTTCACACCACCGGGGAGTTTGTTTTTGTCCGCTTCCCAGTCACCCAGGGAGCTTGTATCGTCGTTTCTGCCTGCAAACCAGCCGTCGTCCATGACAAACAGTTCAATTCCCACCTGTTTTGCCATTTTGGCAAGCTTCAACAGCTTGTGTTCGTTGATGTCAAAATAGGATGCCTCCCAGCTGTTTAAAAGGATGGGGCGTTCTTTTTTCTGCCATTTTCCTCTTACGATATGCTCAGAAACGAAGTCATGCATGTGATTGCTCATGCCGTTAAAGCCCTTTGCCGAAAAGGTCATCACCGCTTCCGGCGACTCTAATTCCTCCTTCGGGGAAAGCTCCCAGGCAAAGGCCGTAGGATTCATGCCCCAGACGATGCGGGTCTTCCCATGAGGGGATACCTCAGCTGCTTCATAATGGTTGCCGCTGTAAACAAGGTTCAGGCCGTAGGCGCATCCCGTATCTTCGGTGGTACCGTATTCATAGAGCATCACAAAGGGATTGGCTCTGCTGGATGAGGATCCCGTAAAGGAAGCATTGACATACTTTCCTGCCCGCAGGGGGATGTCGTTTCGGTTCATCTCTCTGGTCCAGGCCCCTGTGAAGGTGGTCATCATGTAGCCGCTTCTGTCAAAGTCCAGCTGGCTGCTCATAAGTCTTCTGACGGAAACCGCCTCACCGCTTTCGTTTCGAAGGACGCTTCTTCTGGTGATCACATCGCACCAGGCATAAACGGTATAATACAGTTCCAAAATCAGGCCGTATTGTTTATCTTCCAATGTCACAAGGAGCTGCCGGGCTTTTCCGCCGGTTTTTTCTCCCGCTTCCTCATGTTCCTTGGTATCCTGAGACTCCGGCATGGTTTTCATGGTTTTCCGCTCTGGCAGTATTTCTGCTTCCTTGAACAAAAAATCGCAGGTGAAACCGCCGTCTCCGTGTACGATCTCCACAAAGGGCTCCCGGATATCTCCTTTTCCGTATGATGAGATCTCCAGGTTCATGTCCTCCGGAGAAAACTGGGGATGTTCCTGATCATAAAGGTTGGTGTTTCCCGGTGCAAAGGCATGTTTTTCATAGAGGCTTTCCGCCCCGGTCTTTTCTCCATCCCCTTTGATGCGGATCTTTTTCCCGTAGTATAAATGCTCCAAATGTCCTGTCTCCGTCTTGCGGAACAGATAGGATGTGGTGTTTGTATGTAGCGCAAACACATCGCCGATGCGTTCTATCATATTTTCCTCCTGTAATGGCCCCCCGGGACGGAGTCAGCGGTCCATTTTGGCCCTGCGTTTTTATGCTGGATCGCGTGTGGGCAAATTCGCGATGGCCCTGTTATTTCATCCCGATGGACTCATCCGTCCCGGGGAGCACATTATTTTGGCCCTGTGACTCCGTCCCGGGGGTTCACTCCGTCCCGGGGAGCACATTATTTTGGCCCTGTGACTCCGTCCCTCTAGCTCACTCAACTACGAAACTCAGTTCAGTCTTCTCCCCATTCTGGGTCTCAATCGTCAGTGTGCCCTCGCCGGTTTTTCCGATGGTTTTTACGTAGCAGCCGAACATGCCGCCCTGCAGGGATACTACTGAGGGGCCGATGAGCTCGATGGCGCCTTCTGCTTTCAGCAGGACAGGATCGTTAGCCACGGGCAACTGGTTGCCGTTTTCATCCACCAGTCTGAAGCGAACCTCTGCCACGTCGTAGGTCTTATCCTCATGAAGTTTGCTGTGGCTTACAATCGTCTCCAGATGCTGCTCTTTCATGGCCTGTTTTGTAAGAGTCTTTACCACCTTTCCGTCCTTGATGGCATCAAAGCGGTAGCAGATTGCCTCGCCGCCCCAGTCTCCTACGTATTTATTGAACAGATCCACCGCATCGGACATCTTCATCCGGTACTGCAGCATGATCCGTCCCGCCTTTAAATACATGGCCTTGGACATGCCGTAAAGTCCCACTCTTGCCACCTGATTCAGGAGGATCTTTACCGCTGCCGCCTGATCGGCATTCATGTTTTCCTCATCCACAAGACGATTACCTACATAATCATCAATCAGGATCGGTCCGTGAGCCAGATGAGCGTAGGCGGAATCCTTTGCAAAATACTCCTTGATAAAGATATCGTTTTTGTACATTTTTACGCTGTCGGCGTTTGTGAAGATATACACATCGCCTCTGTTGCAGCCGGGGTGTTCTCCGATATCCATGGAAGATGTCAGCTGCAGCACCGGCTCATCATCCTGCTGCATGGCATATACCGATGCAGCCAGTTTGGGATTCCGGAACATATCCATCACGCCGTGATAGCAGATCCGGTCTCCGCTGCCAAAATCCTTATGGGTGTTGTAGTCAAACATACACCAGCCAAAGGATCCTGCGATATTTTCCTGTTTTGCCACCTCATCAAGCACGGCTGCATGGCGCTTTGCATGCTCCGCCCGGTGCTCTTCCCAGTCAAAGGCCTTGGTAGGATACATATGTCCGTTGTATTCGCTGATCAGATATCCCCGCTCGGTATCCGGGGTGATGTCGCTCTTTTTCTCGCAACCCTTCTTTTTGCCGTCGTGGGAAAAATCATTGTAGGTAAAAACATCTTCCTGGAAGCTGCCTTTTTTAAAGCACCGAACTCCGCCGGTCTGCCGGGAAGGATCCAGCATTCGTGCCACTTTGTTGGTGCGCTCGTAAAACTCATCATCGTCCACGGATTCATTGATCCGAACGCCCCAAAGGATAATGGAGGCATGATTTCTGTATTGAACGATCATTTCCTTCAGGTTCTCAACCGCCTGCTCTTTCCAGGCATCGTCTCCGATGTGCTGCCAGCCGGGGAACTCGGTAAATACCAAAAGTCCCAGCTCATCGCATTTGTCGATAAAAGCCTGTGACTGGGGATAGTGAGAGGTCCGTACCGCATTAACACCCAGCTCATTTTTCAGGATCAGCGCATCATACTCCTGCATGGAATCCGGCATGGCGTAGCCCACATAGGGGTAGCTCTGGTGTCTGTTCAGACCCCGGATCTTCACCTTCCGGCCGTTTAAGTAAAAGCCGTTTTTCTTGAAGACAGCCTTCCGGAAGCCAATGGTGGTAACTTCCTCATCCCATACCTTCCCGTCGCCGTCCATAAGCTCTGTTTTGATCTCATAGAGCACCGGATTGTCGATGTCCCAAAGCTGTACATCTCCCGCGGAAAAAGCCAGCTCCGCAGCACCCGTCTCTACAGGAGTTGTGGCTACTTCTCCCAATACACGGTACTCGTCTTCTCCTTTTTTCCGGAGGGACTGGCGCAGCAAAAAGTCCGGTCCCGCTCCCGTGATCTCAATCCGGGATAAAGTCTTGGATACCCTTGCGCAGGTCACCTCTTCCTGTCTCTGGTATTTATCCGCCAGCTTGTAGGTCACAAACACATCCTTGATGTGGGCTTTTTCCCTGACCGTCAGATAGGCATCCCGGTAGATGCCGCCGTAGGTCATATAGTCGATGACAAAGCCGAAGGGAGGCACGTTTAAGTTCTCCCTGGAATCCACCCGTACCACCAGAAGATTGTCCTGTCCCCATTTCAGGTTTTCGCCCAGCTCTACGCTAAATGCCGTATAGCCGCAGTGATGCTCGCCGATTTTTTCTCCGTTTAAGAAAACCGTTGCATCATGGGCGATACCGTCGAAGGTCAGACTGACATCTTTTCCTTCCCACTCCGGCAGGGGTTTGATCTGCCGGTAATAAGTGGAAACCATCTGGTATTCCGACTCGTCAAAATAATGAAAAGGTAATTCTTTGACGGTATGAGGGAGACGCACGCTCTCGCCCTTACTGCCCAAAAAATTACCTTTCGCAAACTCTTCGTTATATTCAGGTATAAAAAACCAGTCCTGATCCAGATAAACTCTCTGCCCCATCGCAATACCTCCCGTTTTTCAAAATGATCATACCAGTGCCTATGATTATACCATCTTTTTTGTTTTATCGGTACCAAATTTAGCGCATTATCGTACCAATAACTGTCATATTTTTGTGCTCAGCCCACTTCCTCCTTCAGCATCTGTTCTAAAGTATGCCATGCAAGGGTAGCACACTTGACTCTGGCAGGCATATGTGCCACATCCCGAAGGGCCGCTGCCTCTTCCAGCTCTTCGATCTGCTCTTCACTGGCTTCTCCCCGGACCATTTCCATAAAGCGTTCTACCAGCTGCAGCGCTTCTTCTTTGGTCTTTCCCTCGATCATTTCCAGCATGATGTCGGAGGATGCCTGGGATACAGCGCAACCCTCGCCGGTAAAAGCAGCTCCTGTAATGATGCCGCTTTCGTCAAAATCCAGCTGCAGGTTGATGTCATCTCCACAGGTGGGATTCATTCCTCTTCGTACCATCTTGGGGCTTCCCATCTCTCCCTTGTGTCCGGGATGAAGATTGTGCTCATTTACGATTTCTCTGTAAATCTGTTTTAAATCCATGATTTTTCCTTACTTTCTTTTATGATTAATTATGATCCTGTGACCCCGTCCCCAAGGGTGCACCGGGTGCATCAATCGTTGTAGCCCAGCCACCCTCTTACGTGGGTGATGGCCTCAAGGAAGCGTTCTGCTTCGCTCTCTGTATTGTAGAACCATACGCTGGCTCTTGCCGTGGCGTTGACCTTAAGGTGCTGCATCAGTACCTGGGCGCAGTGGTGACCGGCCCGCAGGCAGATCTTTTCGCTGTCCATTACGGAGGATACGTCATGGGGATGGCAGCCTTCGATGTTAAAGGTGATGATGCCGTTTCTCTTGGCAGGATCCTTGGGTCCGAAGAGTTTCACATGGGGCATATCTTTCATGCCTTCGTAAAGCACCTTTGTAACCGCTGCCTCCTGTTTCTCCATTTCCTCATATCCCACGGCTTCCAGGTAGTCAATGGCTGCCGCAAGTCCCACAGCACCTGCCGCATTCACAGTGCCTGCCTCGAATTTATGGGGCAGTTCCGCAAAGGTAGCGGTCTCTCTGGTCACAAGGTCGATCATCTCGCCTCCCACCAGGAAAGGCGGCATCTCTTTCAGAATCTCTTCTTTTACGTACAATCCACCGATGCCAAAGGGCGCCAGCATCTTGTGTCCGGAAAAAGCATAAAAATCGCAATCCATGGCCTGCACATCTGTCCGCATGTGGGGCAGTCCCTGAGCTCCGTCCACCAGGATCTTTGCACCGTGTTTACGTGCCAGCTTTGTAAGCTTCTCTACAGGGTTAGCAACGCCTAACACATTTGACACCTGTCCGATGGCTACAAGTCCCGTCCGATCGCAGATCTTGGAAAATTCTTCCTCCGGGATCGTTCCTTCCTCGTCGCACTCCAGATAAACCAGCTTTGCGCCGTTTTTGGCTGCCACCATCTGCCAGGGCAGAATATTGCTGTGGTGCTCCATTACGGAAAGGACGATTTCGTCTCCCTCTTTCAGATTGGAAAGTCCCCAGCTGTAGGCCACCAGATTGATGGATTCCGTGGTATTTCTGGTAAAAATGATCTCCGATGCTTTTTTCGCATTGATAAAAGAGGCCACTTTCTGCCTTGCGTTCTCGTACGCCTCGGTGGCTCCTATGCTCCATTCATACAGTCCC
>JAIKWF010000130.1 GCA_024685005.1 Lachnospiraceae bacterium | reverse complement strand
TGATCACTATGGAAGATTAAACCAGTTACATCTGGGAATTTTGCAAATGCGCTATCTAACATACGTTTTATCTGATCTATGCCAGGACTAAGTGACAGGTCAAAAGCGACGATTTCATTTGTGTGCATGTCTAAAATGGGGGATAAATAGCATTTCCCCCAGGAAAAGTTAAACTGAGATATATCTGTAGTCCATTTTTGCAGTGGCGCCGTCGTCTGAAAGTCTCTAGATATCACGTTATCGGCAATCTTGCCAACTTCCCCTTTGTACGAGTGATATTTTTCCTTGGGACGTTTTCCGCGAAGACCGGCTTCGTGCATCAGTCTCTGAACTCGCTTATGGTTGACATTTATTCCCCTGTTAATGAGTTCATGATGCACTCGTCGAACACCATATCTTTGCTTGTTTTGCTCAAAGATCGTCGTAATCTCCTCCAGTAAATGAGCATTCTTGAGCGCAACAGCATCCACCTTGCTAATCTCATAGTAGTAGGTAGACTTTGCCATTTCCATAGCCGTCAGAAGGTGTTTTAATTCATATCCTTTTTCCCGGAGTTCTTTGATGATCGCTGCTTTTTCGCCTTGAGTAGCGCAGCTTCTTTTTCTTCTCTCAAGGCGATCTCTTTTTTTATTACTGCATTCTCCGCTTTGATATATGCATTTTCGGCCCGTAATCGGATGAGTTCTTCGTATTCCGATTCTGTAAGTGGTCTCGTAGTTTCATCGACTTGTTTTTTCATAGACGGCTCCCGGGATTTTCGCCCTTGAGATTTATTAACAAGTCCATTATAACCGAACATCTTATATTTACGAACCCATGTGTATAGAATCCCTGGATTGATACCGGCTTCCAAAGCAACAGATTGGTTAGAATTACCCGCTAGTACTAAAGACACCAATTCCAACTTTTTCTCTGGAGTCCAGGCTTTGTTATGACCTGTATGATTGAGTGCTTCAGGACCGCAATTATCTTCTATACGTGCCCAGCGACGGATCATTTCACGAAAATCGTGAGTACTTTTAACATGATCCGGCGTATCTGGCCATTCCCCGTTTCGATACATCTCAACACATTTACGTTTAAATTCGTTGCTATAGCGCATGATAATACCCCCTATCTGGTTGTCCAGAATAGGGGG
The DNA here is from genome assembly GCA_024685005.1 of Lachnospiraceae bacterium. Lineage (GTDB taxonomy): Bacteria > Bacillota > Clostridia > Lachnospirales > Lachnospiraceae > RGIG7926. Next base: position 29,569 of record JAIKWF010000130.1, on the reverse strand, counting down.
TACATATCAAAAAAGCATTCCGGCGGTTACGGGACTAGTTACTTGATCTGTTTAAATTTGAATTTTGCTTTCTTGGCACCACGCTTCTTGATCATCTTTACGACCTTGTCATACTTCTTCTTTTCCATACACCAGATCGTAAACTTGGCGTTTGCCTTAATTCCCTTGAACGCATTTGCTTTGACGCTCTTAAGATTATCACCATAGATCGTGATCTTTCCGAGTTTCGTACAACCTGAAAATGCATTCTTTTCAATGGTCTTAACGTTCCTGCCGATGGTGACCTTCGTTAGCTTCTTGTTACCCTTAAGCGCCCCTGCCTTAATGGTCGTCACCTTATAGGTAACACCGTCAAAGGTCACTTCGTCCGGAATCTTAACCGTCTTTGCTTTTTTCTTGGTCGAACCTACATACGCTACCGCCGGTTCCTCTCCTTCCTTGGAGATGACCTTGAATTTTGTCCCCGATTTCTTATCCGTGAGAACCGCTCCTTTTTCTACCTGTGTGATCACAGTCTTGCGACTGATCTCCTTGTGGCAGATTGAACAGTAAACCACTTCATCATAAGATCCGGGTTTGTTCTTCGTACCTGCAACTACGTTCTCTTTTACAGGTGCAGCAGCCACATGTTCATGGTTCTCTCTTGTCAATGTGATCGCTACGGATTCTTTCTCGTAATTGCCCTTATCTGCTCCGTTGTATACAGCAGTTACTTTAACCGCCGTTCCTTCGGGCAGATCCTTTCCAAGATCAGAAGCTGCAAATGTCCAATTCTTGTAAGATGCAAGAATTTCATTTGAGACTTTTGCAATACTCTTGGACACGTTCAACGTTGCAGGCGGAGTATTCGGTGCTGCCGATGCCTTAGCGATCTTTACTTCCAGACAAGCAGGTTCGATATCCTTATGGAATTCATCTGCTTTAACCTTATACCACAACTGATAGGTTCCTGCTTTTGTTGCCTTGGGAACCATAGGAGAGTAGGTACCGTTTTGGGTCAGGCTGTACATCAGAACGCCTCCGTCTGCCTCACCGGGTAATGCAAGTTCCTGCTCTTTTCCGTTGTAAACCAGACCTGCGTCAGCAGGTGCTGTATAGATCCTTGCTGAAACGCGCTGGGTAACCGGTATTAATTTATACTCAGCTTCATTTCCACAGGCATCTTTGGCAGTGATTGCAAGTGTATCTGATTGCAAAGTCTCGCCGGATTCATTTTTATCCAACTGGCCGGTAAATGTAAATTTTCCGTCTTCGTCAACGGTGGCTACCGTTTTAACGCCCTTACTAGAGTTTTCGATGATTTCCACAGCATCATCCGTTGTACCGCTGATGGTATAATTTCCTTCATCATCTGCTATAAAGGTCTCTCTGTCAAAGAGGATCGTAGGCGGAACCGTATCCAGTTCCATATTCATATAAGCAATGGTTTCATCATCTGCTCCATCGTGATGATAGATTGCTTTGATCTTAACCATAGCGGAACTTTGCACATCCTGCGGGAGATAATAATACTCATCATCCGTTTTTCCCATAGGCGCATCCTGTCCTTCTACGTTCTGATATGTAACTTCGTATGTTACATCTTCGGGCGCAACATCGCTTCCCGAACTTGTCGTAGGCGTACCAAAGCGGAAGGATCCCGACTTGCTCTTATAATCATAGATACCGGTTTTTTCATCTTTTGTTAAAGTGCCGTCACCATTGGATTGAATATCCAGGTTCAGTGCCTCATATGCAACAAGCTTTGTTGCGGAAGAGATTTTCTGCTTACTGTAAGCAGGCGTATCCACTACCTGCGTCTGATCATTCTCATCCACTACGCTGACCTGATTTGCACTGTAAGCGGATACAGCTACCTTATAATCTGTTCCTGCCTTCAGTTTACTCGGTCCGGAAGCAGGTTCCTCTTCTTCCTCTTCACCGGTCTGTGCATTAACATTTTCACCGTTTTCCGTTTCATCTCCGTTTACGGTAAGAGCCATATCCAAAGAGAATTTTCCGTTATCATATGCTAAACCGATGGGATCATTGGAAGGATCTTCATCCTTCAAAACTGCCAGCTGATCCACGGTATAGTTATAGCCACGGCCGGTGTCGATATAGTTGCCGCTTACGCTTTCCAGAATGGAGATCTGATATCCTGCAACCTTAGCGTCTTCTGTATCAGCAACTTCGCTCCAGGTAGCACGCATGCTTTCATTTCCGTTCATCTCAAGCGTAACAACATCGGGTTCGTTAGGAACTTCACTATTCTGATAGCTTACTGTGCTGTCGCTGACGTAAGTCTCAATAGGAATACCCTCTGAATCTGTCAAAATGGTGCTGACATAATAATCGCCTGAAGGAATTCCCTTATATCCGCTTTCAGGAAGCGTAATTGTTACCTGAGAACCTGTGTTTTCAGCTGCAACAACCTGGGAATCCAGCATGTAATCCTGTGTTACTTCTCCGTTAGCATTCTTTGCTCCGTAATAGGTTGTCAGGTTATACGCTTTTCCTTCTGCAGGGTTGTCGATGTTAACCTGAAGAGTATGGTCATTTACGGAACCACTCACTCCGGTAACAGGTGCAGCACCACTGACCTCTACCGTAAATCCGGCATCTGCACTAACGTCAAATATTCCGCTTGTAGGGAGCTGATCTTTTTCGATGGAAAGATAGACGGCTCTGGTCTCTACACTTTCATAGTTGTCATCAAATTCATAAACACCCTTCCATACATTGATTTCCGAATTATTTGTTACAAATTCTTCTCCGTTTTCTGTTGCGTAAGAAGGTATTACCTTTGTCCATCCGTTCAACTCACTGACGGAAACAGATGACATGATCTCGTCTAGTTTTTTCTGATCTGCAGGAATAATAGTAAGAACAACACCGTCGTCTCCGGAAATAGTGCTCATATCAAGACTTACCTGCTTGCTGTATGCATTCTGGCTGTCTATGATCTCTTCGCCATCCGTGCTTTCTGCTGCCAGAGAATCTTCCATATCGGCTGTTACATCCGTAACCTGTGCCTCAATGGGGTGCAGGTTTGTCAGATACAATGCTACTGATTCCGTACCGTCTTCCATGGTTACAGGAACGGGTACTCCTACCAGCTCATATCCTTCTCTTGCCTCAATGATATCCGCATATTCCGCAGCCAGAGATTCAAAATCGATATCATCCGCTGTTCCAAATCCACCATCTACTTCAATGGTATTGGGCTCAATCTTATAAATGACCTGTCCATAACCGATCTTGCCAACCTGTGCTGTTGCTCCGATACCTCCTGTTAAGTGCATACCCTTAAGCGGGCTACTGCCTCTTCTAACGGTACCTTCTCCTGCAACACTGACATCCAGAGAACCTTTTACAAGCTCATAGTCAATGATCGGAACCTTGATCGCACAATATCCTTTACCTGCAATACCCAAATAGCCGTAAGACAGGTTGACATTCGGATACTGATTCTCGGCAACGATCACCTTGGCGGAAACCGCAGCTCCTGCTGTAACAGTATCAACAAACGCCTTTTTCAGCTTCGTATCAGCGTGCTTTCTGGGAATCATGGCAATATCAATATTCATGCCGCCGCCAAATTCATATCCCTGGAATTTATTTCCCTGGTATTTCAAAGTCTTGTCCTGCAGATATACACCTGCGCCAAGCTGCTTGATGATCTCAATCTTGGTCTTATTGTCTACCTTGAATCCGAGATCATTTGCCTCTAAGCGAAGTTTGCTGGGACCTGCCCAAAGATCAAAGTCACCGTCGATGATCTTGATCAGTTTTCCATGACCGTTCAGTTTGATCAGAATGGGAGGTACGGAAGCATAATCACCCTGTACCTGCTGTGCGATATTGTAAACGCCACCGCCAAATCCGGTCAGTGTAATGACAGGAGTGGAAGGCGTAATATCAAGACCTACATTCTGCTGATCGATATTAACTTTCAGTTCCAGACTGTCGGGAATCAGCTGTCCGTTCTTAATACGTACCAGCTTCAAACCTGCCTCGCTGGAAAACAGATCCTGCACACTAAGTGTCAAAGTAAATGCATAATGCTCATCTTCCGGGAATGTACTGATATCACCCGTGATGTTGGAGCCGTCAAAGCCGAATACGCTAAAGCTGTCTGTGGGACTGAACCCGGTTTTTGTAGGTGCTTTCAGCATTCCTTTGGCCGAAACACCCTTCACACCGAATCCACCGTCTTTTCTGTCATAGCTGAGTCTGTCCATTTCGATCTCTGCCAGGAACAGACTAAGCTCAATTCTTCCTGTAAACTGGATCTCTCCGCTTTTCGAAATAATGGCGCGTTTCGCTTCGCATCCGTTACCGGGAAGAGAAATATTAAAGATCGCGTCATTCATCTCCGGATTGATATCGAGTACAAGTCCCTTCTGTGTGGTCTTGCTTGCCGAATCATATACATCATATCCTACGAATTTCAAAGCGTTTTCATCTGCTTCATCAGTAGGAATGTAGAATTTAGAAGAAGGAGTTTCCAGATTAACTTTATCTGCCGGAAATTCAAACTTGGCCGTTTTCTGCTGCAGTTTAACATCGATATCTCCGGCTTTTTCCTTTTCCTCATCCCAAAGCATCTTAATGGTGGGACTCAGCTGCAGCGCACCCTTTTTAAAGTGATACCATCCAAATCTGTCAAGCTCATGCTCGCCATAGAAATATGCCACAGCATTTGACGGTATCGAAGCAACACTGTCTGCTGTTTGTACACTGCAATTTCCCTTACTGTCTTTCATCACGTACAGATATCCGTTCCCCTGTACGATCACGTTTTCCGCTTCAATAACTTCCGGTTCACTTCCAACTTCGGACTTCGTCTTCAGGAAACGGAATCCCCAAAGAGAATTGCTTACTCCCTGCGAACCCTTCGTTAAATCCACCTGTCCGCTTGCGCCAATGGCCAAAAGATTACCATTTTCATATCCGAAATTAGCAGTATAGTGCGGATATCCCGTGTGTCCTTCCACACCTGTCCAGGTGTCAGAATGCATGTCATAATATGAATACTTGTAGGTGCCGGCAACAAACGGTGCACCAAATCCATAGCTGTCACTATAGACCTCTGCTACGTTGTCACGTTTTGTAATACCGATACCGGCATCGATATTTACATTCCATGTCTGATAATCCGAGAAGGAATCCTTCATCATCTGTGCCATGACTCTGGGTGCCTTCGGATCCACATTTGCATGACCTGTTTTCGCAAAGTCAACAAAGTTCAGGGTCAAACGATAATGGTCCGCTTCCTCTCCAAGCATAATATCAGTACTGCCATTCTGAAGCTGCGTACACACCGCTTTGGCGCGTACACCCCAGTTAACAGATGTATCTTCCGGATTGCGATTTACCAGTTGGGGGAAGTTTGAACAATCTGTATCACCCTGATCCAACTCCACCAAAGTAAAATACACCTTCACATCAAATTTATTGGATTTATTACTCAGTATCGGTGATATTGCGATGCACTGATCTCCCAGGTCTTCACAGGATTCAAACCCTGATTGCTTTTTACTGAGTGTAAAATCCTTCAATAGCTGTGACACCTTTTCATCCGTCCAGTTCGCACTATGGTCATAGCAATTAAGCGCCGTCGTATGGGTCAGAACCTGATATCCGGCCTCATCCAGCTTAATGAAATTTCCCTTTTTATCCTTTTCCAAGAGCGCCGTGGGGATTGTATGGCATCTTACACCTGTATAATTCTTGTGCAACAATCCCTGTACGCAGACATCGAAATGAATGTAGTCATTTTCAATGTACATGTACATGTCGCCATTGTACATAAACCGTCCGCTTCTCATCTTCTTCGCCTGATCCGTTGAAGATGAGATGTCCCTGATCGCACCGATATATGCCTCTACCGTTTGCGGAGACATCATAAACAGCACGATCAATGCCATCAAAAATGACAGCAGTCTGTTCCATCGTTGCCTGACTTGGTTTCGCGTCATAAAATGCTTCCCCCTTTCGTTTCCGGCCCGCTCGGCCATGCTAACTATACCTCGTTTTTTCATTATATTCTTTGAAAAATAGAAATACTATCCCCCTTCTGCATGTTTATGCAACATTACCTCATATGCACAAAAAAATACAGCAGATTGCCCATCTGCTGTATTTCATGATCTTTACCATCTTCTGTATCAATATACGTAAATATGCGCTGCGTATGGTGCCAGGTCCACTAAGATGGAGTAGTCCCAGCCGTGGCAGTCTTCTGCTTTGGCTGTATATTCCTTTGCCACTTCCATACCTGTTCCGCCGAACTCCTGCTCGTCGCTGTTAAGGAGCAGCTTGTATTTTTTCTTTTTCGGAACACCTACCCGATAATCCTTCCGCTCCATGGGCGTCATGTTCAGAACGATCAGCAGGTTGTTTCTGCCGGATTCCGATTTCCGTACGTAGGAATAAATGCTGTTGTCCTTATCATCCGGGTTCAGCCATTCAAAGCTCTTCCAGTTGTTATCGTTCTCATAGAGCGCCGGATACTTGTTATAGACCTTCAGCAACTCCTTCATATAATTCAGCATGGAGCCATGCTCTTTGTCTGCCAGATAGTGCCACTCCAGCTCCCGTTCTTCAGACCATTCACAGTCCTGGCCGAAGTCCTGTCCCATGAAAAGAAGCTTTTTGCCGCAGTGGGTGAACATATAGGTGTAGCCTACACGCAGGTTGGCGAATTTGTCCACATAGAAACCAGGCATTTTTTCCAGCATGGAGCATTTCAGATGCACTACTTCGTCATGAGAAATAGGAAGAATATAATTTTCCGACTCATTGTAGCTCATGGCAAAGGTCAGGTTGTAATGCGCTCCTTTTCGAAGGATGGGATCCAGCTTCATATATGCGCAGAAATCATGCATCCATCCCATGTTCCACTTGAAGGAAAAGCCCAGACCGCCTTCAGCGGGATCTCCAGTTACAAGGGGCCATGCCGTTGATTCCTCGGCGATCATCATGCAGCCCGGGAAATCATTTTTGATCATGGAATTCAAATGTTTGAAAAATTCAATGGCTTCCAGGTTCTTGTTATTACCGTACTTGTTGGGTACCCACTCACCTTCCCTGCGGCCATAGTCCAGATAAAGCATGGAAGCTACCGCGTCTACCCGGAGTCCGTCGATATGGAACTTCCTGAGCCAGAACATTGCGTTGGCGATGAGGAAATCCTTTACTTCGTTTTTGCCGAAGTCAAATACCTTGGTTCCCCAGTCAGGGTGCTCCCCTTTTCTCGGGTCTGCGTACTCAAACAGGGGCGTTCCGTCAAACATGGCAAGTCCGAATTCATCCTTGGGGAAATGCGCAGGTACCCAGTCCAGGATCACGCCGATTCCCGCTCTGTGCAGCGTATTTACCAGATACATAAAGTCTGTGGGCTCGCCGTAGCGGGATGTGGGTGCGTAGTACCCTGTTACCTGATAGCCCCAGGAGCCGTCGAAGGGATGCTCTGCGATACCCATCAGCTCTACGTGGGTGTATTTCATGTCTTTGCAGTATTCCACAAAGCTGTCCGCAAACTCGCGGTAATTGTAAAATCCTTTATTCTCACTCTCCGGATCATGTACGGGGTGTTTTTTCCAGGATCCGATATGGCATTCATAAATGGCCATGGGAGATTTGTTATTGTCTCTTTTCTCTTTTTCGCTCTGCCAAACCTCGTCTGTCCATTTAAAACTGTTTAAATCCGTTACGATGGATGCGCTCTCCGGACGGAGCTGAGCATAATTGGCAAAAGGGTCTGCCTTGTAGATCTTCCGGTTATCCTTCGTGGTGATCAGAAATTTGTAAAGATCTCCTTTTTTCACACCGGGAATGAACAGTGCAAAGATCTGTCCGCCGCGGAGGCGTTGCATGTTGTCTTTGTACATATCCCAGCCGTTAAAGTCTCCCACCACATTTACATATTCGGCGTTGGGTGCCCAAACTGCGAAGTAAACTCCCTTCTGGCCGTCTACTGTAGTCTCATGTGCCCCCAGCTTTTCGTAGATCTCGTAGTGTGTACCCTGTGCAAACAGATACTGATCCGCATCTGTTAAAAATACAGGATTCGGCTGCTGTTTCTTTTCTACTTTTTTTTCTACCTTTTTCTCTACTTTTTTCGTTGCCTTTTTTGCTGCCATTTTTGCTACCCCTTTCTGTTACTCCGGCGGACCGGTCCGTCAGATTTCGAAATCCTTTTCTCTCAGAACGACCATGTCTTCTTTGTCATATCGTTTGGCAAATACGATATCCATCAAATGACCGACGCTCTTTTTCTCAGCGTTTCCGATGGCGCTGTCGATGATGTATTTCACTTCATCCACGCTCACAGCGTGATCCTGACGCTGACGTTCCTCAATACGATTATATAGCGCAAGCTTGCCCATCTCGTCGATGGAATATTCTTTTGTGTTAGCGTAAGCCAGTGCAAACTTTACAAGTCCGTTGTTGTCCAGCACATTGATCTCAAGGGCAAGAGGGAAGTACTCCGTTACCTTCGGACAGGTTCTGATCAGGCGGTCCATGGCATCTTTCGTATCACAGAAGATCATGAGGATACCTGTCAGCATCTGTGCTTTTGCAAACAGTCTGTTGCAAAGCTCCAGTGTCAGGTCTGCTGCCTGTTCAACGATCAATACGCCGTTGTTGTATTCTTCCAGATAGGTGTCAATGGGCTTGAATGCAAGGTCTTTTCCGGTTACCGCTGTCATTTTTCCGCTGTATTCCGGATGTGAAAGTGCATATGCCTGAACCAGCTCTCTTGCAACAAGCTCCGGTTCTGTTCCCACCTCTCCGATGAGTCTGATATTGCCGGAAAGGGGATACAAAGAAGCCTGGTCGATCAATGCTGCCAGTGACTGCTGCATTTCTTTACCGTGGGCTGCAGATGCAAAGCATCCTTTTTCCTCTTTTGTAAGAACTCTGTATTCTTCCGCGGTAGCCTGCGGTGCGGGAGCAGGTGTAGTCTGCACTGCTGCGGTTTGTACGCTCTGCTGTGCTGCGGTCACTGCTGTCTGAGCAGCCGCTGCGCTTGCTGCTGCCTGCTGGATCTGTGCCGTAGGCAGGCTCTCTGTTGCTGCCGGTACCGGCGGTTTGGGTGTCAGGCTGGTGCCCCATCCGGAGTTGGCTTTGGCCATTGCCACTGCTTCTGCCGCGCTGGATGCAAGTCCCATTGCCACCAGTGATGCCGGCGCCTCCTTTTCTTCAGGTACGGGCGCGGGTGCAGGCTCTGCTGCAGGTGTGTATGACGGTTCTGCTGCAGGTGTTGCCTCCTGGGCTGCTTCTGCCTTTGCTGCCGCTGAAGAGATAGCTGCTTCTGCTGCCATAGCTGCCGCAGATGCCAGATCGGGCGCGGGCTGTACCTCCGGGGCTGCTTCCTGCTGCTGACTTTGTCCGTCGTCCTGCGACATCAGACCGGTCTCTTTTTCCAAAATGGAATGCAGGATCTCTGTCTGCAGGTTAGAGGTATCGTAATGCTGACCGTCCAGCGCTGACATAAGCTTGTCTTCCAGACCGTTGATCTCTGCGGTATTAAAGTTATTCTGGCGATCCTGCATCATTTCGTTTGCAGGAACTTCTTCTTTTACTTCTTCTGCCTGAGACAAAAGATCAGCGCTGCTTGCCGGCTGTTCTTCGATTTCCGGAGCTGCTGTTTCTTCCGCCTCTTCAGGCTGATCTTCTTCGTCATCGATCAGTGCCTGCTGTACTTCCCGCTCAAGGTCTTCCGTGTCCTTGAACACATCAACAACAGGGCTGATGGTATTGAGCTGTTCCGACTCAAAGGAACGGGCTGTTTCAAAATCCGAGAACAAAGAGCCTGTCTGTTCTTTGACTCTCTGCTTCATCTCTTCGATGTGCTTTTCTTCATTTGCCTTCTTCGTGTTTTCCCACTCGGCAATGATATCGTTAAAGCTGAGCTGGCCGGTGATTTGCTTTTCTACCATCGGCTTGTCGGCTTCCACAGCCTTCTGATGCTCTTCTTCAGCTTCTTTGGAAGGCTGGATCTCTTTCATGGCTTCAGCCGTTGCCGCTGCCGCTTCTTTGGCTGCCTGGCTTGCTGCTTCGCTGGCTGCCTGACTGGCTGCTTCACTGGCCGCCTGGCTGGCTGCCTGAGTTGCTGCCTGACTGGCTACTGCTGCAGCCACTTCTCTGGTAGCTGCCGTTGCCGCTGCCGCCGCTGCCGCTGCCGCTTCTTTGGCTGCTTCTTTGGCAGCTTCCATGGCTACAATCTGAACCGCCTCGATAAATTCAGGAGGCAGGGGTTTGCTCTGAGAGAATACGATCGGATTGATATCCTCTTCCTTTGCCTTTTCTTCCGGTAATTCTTCCGGTTCAGCTGTATCTTCAGGCTCTTCTGCCACTTCTTCGGCTTCTGCTGCCGCATCTTCCGCCTCGGCTTCCGCATCTTCCGTCGTTTCTGCTGTCTCAGGCTGTTCTTCTTCGACTTCCGGCTCTTCCTCAGCTACAGGCTGCTGTGCCTCTGCAGATTCCTCGGCTACTACAGGTTTTTCTTCGACTGCATGCTTCTCTTCTGTCACGGGCTGCTCTACTGCTTCCGCAGGCTTCTCTGCGATCTGCGGCTCGTCCTCCAGAGGAAGAATTACATCTTCTTCGACATCTGCAGGTTCTTCTAAAACCTTCTCTTCCGCTACGGGCTGCTGTGCCTCTGCGGGTTTCTCCTCAGCTGCGGGCTGCTCTATCGTTTGTACCGGTGCTTGTGCTTCTACCGGTTTCTCTTCTTCTACTGCTTTTTCTTCAGCCGCGGACTCTGTTACCTGCTCAGACTTCTCTTCTGTTGCAGGCTGCTCTGCCTCTGCGGGTTTCTCCTCAGCTACAGGCTGCTGTGCCTCTGCAGGTTCCACTTCTGCCACGGGTTGCTGTACCTCTGCAGGCTTTTCTTCTGCCACGGGCTGCTGCGCCTCTACAGGCTTTTCTTCTGCTGCGGCCTGCTGTACCTCAGCAGGCTTCTCTTCTGCCACGGACTGCTGCGCCTCTGCGGGCTTTTCTTCTGCCACGGGCTGCTGCGCCTCTACAGGCTTTTCTTCTGCTACGGGCTGTTGCGCCTCTGCGGGCTTTTCTTCTGCCACAGGCTGCTGCGCCTCTACAGGCTTCTCTTCCGCTGCAGGCTGCTGTGCTTCTACAGGTTTCTCTTCCGCCACAAGCTTCTCTACTGCTGCAGATGCCGCTGTCGGATCGGTTCCGAATCTGGCTGTAACTGCTCCAAGACCCATGGGTGAAACCTGATGCGCCAGGTCAAAGACCTGCTTAATCGGCTCTTCAGCTGCCTCAACAGCTGCTTCTAAAGCTTTTACCGGCTGTTCGGCAACGGTCTCTTCGGCAACCTGTGCAGCTTCCACTGCTTTCACTGCTGCATTTACCGCTGCTGCCACTGCAGGATTGGAAGGCTCGAAGGCAGGCTCATCGCCCCAGTCTTCCTCTTCTTCCCGGATTTCTTCTTTTTCTTCAGATACCTCGTATGCATCCTCATCGTAATCCTCGATCAGCTCTTCGATCTCTTCAAAGTCCTCTTCCTCTGCTTTATGCTGATCCGGATAATATTCCTGATTGTAATCTTCTTCTGTATCGGCGCCCTCTTCAGCGGATGCAGTCTCTTTGATCTCCTCGAGTTCTTCAAACTCGCCGGTTTCATCCTCTTCTTCCTCGGCAGATCCTGCTTCCTCTTCCGCCATTACCAAAGGCTCCTCTTCCTCAGCTTCAAATGTATCTTCCGGGCTGAATGCGTCCTCTTCATTATTGTCAATCCGCACAAAGTCTTCGTCGACTTCTGCTTCTTCTAAGGGCTTTCTGTCTGTTTCGACAGGCTGCGCCTGAGCAGGTTCTTCCTGACCGGCAACTTCTTCCACATAGTCTCCTGTCTCATCATCCTCTGAAAGCATCTCGCCTGCCGTATTTTCAGCTTCTGCCTCCTGGGTTTTTGCTTCCTCTTCGGATGCAGGCTGCTCATCGGATGCCGGCAGCTTTCCTTCCTCTGCCAGACGCTGGTTGTTCATCTCTTCCGCAAGCTCAATGGCCTTATTGATCACCCTGGGCTCAAGACTGTTAATGGTGTCATGGAAAATGGAATTCATGGGCAGTGCTCTTGTGGCATCTGCTGCTTCCATATCATCCTCTTCCATCAGCTTAACGATCTCTTTTGCCAGATATTTGGTGGTCTCTTCCTCCAGATTCATGGTATCAAAACGATTGCCCGCATCTATGGTGCGAACCTGGATATCGTCCATTTCTTCCGGCACGGGGATCTCTTCCAGTGCTACCGGTGCGATCTGCTCTTCTGCCTCGTAGGTGCGTTCCGGAGCGATCTTCATATCAGCATCTTCGTCCTCTTCGGTTTCCTCCTGGGCGATCACCTCTTCTTCTGTTTCTTCGGCAGCTGTTACTGCTTCTGCCATACCGGACATATCGATAGTAGGTGCTCTGCTGATATCTTCCTGTTCAGACTCTTCCTCAGACTCTTCTTCGTCTTCGTAGAGTTCCTCCTCTTCTTCTCCCTCGTAGATCTCCTCTTCATCTTCGTAGAGCTCTTCGGATTCTTCAGCCTCTGCTACAGCTTCTGCTTCTTCCTCAGTCTCCTCGATCAGCTCTTCTTCCTCAAGCTCCTCTACTGCTTCCTCTTCTTCAACGTAAGCTCTGGCAGCACGTCTTTGCTCTCTGCTCTCCGCGATGCGAACATCTTCGTCTTCCTCACGGTTCTTTCTTCCGTAGCGGAGGGTCGGGATTCTGGTGGTCTTGGCCTTGGAAGGCTCCACCTTCTTTAAGCTGATATTCAAAGAAGGCTCAACATTCGAAGTTTCTTCCTCTTCCGTAGCCATCTCCGTCAGAGCGATCGCTTCCTGAGCCTCCATAAATCTTGCGTTATATTTCTCCTGCTGGGCAGGGGTAAGGGGCGCATGAAGCATCTTCAGCTCCATGGCTTTATAAACATATTTTCCGTCACCAAACCAGAGGATCAGCTCATCGCACTCCTCCACGCACTGGGTTTCCAAACCGATCCTGTGATACAGATAAGCAAGCTCATAGGTCCACTTCGGATTGGGATCATCGTAATTCTTATTCTTGTATTTTTCCAGAACGGCAATCCGTTCCTCGAGAGAAACGTCCTGGGACTCCAGCACTTTGTATTGCAGGATATAGCGATCCGCCTCATGGGGTGCAATATTGATATACTGTCTGTAATACTCCAGCATCTGCAGTGTATCTTCCAGTATGATCGATAATTCGCAAAGTGCATAAACAACCCGCCGGGTATTGGGGCTGATCTCATTTGCCATAAGCAGGATGTCCCTTGCTTCTTCATATCTGCGGCAATATCTGTAGATCTCACTGACCCTACAGAGCATCGTAAGACCCTTGACGCGACGCCAGTCTATGGTGTCCACGATCTTTACGGCCTTCTGGTACTCTCCCTGTTTATACAAAGAAACGATTTCTTTCGCTCTGATTTCGTATTCAAATCTGTCCAACGTCTTATTCTCCCGTGTTTTTTAGGCTTGGCACCACTTTGTATTTTACCATAAACACCCTGCTTTAGTCAAAGCTCGCCGCCCAAAATATCGGACAATCTTGCAAACTGCGCAAGGGATAAAGCTTCCCCTCTGACAGTCGCTGAAAGCCCCATTTTTTCCAGTGCTTCTGCGGTCTTTTCCTTCGGCGCAACGCCGCCTCCCGAAAGGGAATTGACCAGGGTTTTCCGGCGCTGGTTAAAACTGGCTCTGATCAGCGCAAACATTTTCTCCTCATACCGGACTTCCACCGGCGGTTTTTCATATCGTTCCAGCCGGATCACCGCCGATCCCACGTTGGGTCTTGGCATAAAGCAGTTGGGGGGCACATTTGCCACGATCTCCGGCTTTGTATAGTACTGGATCGCCAAGGATAATGCGCCGTAGTCTTTTCCGCCGGGAGGGGCCTGCATCCGCTCTGCCACCTCTTTTTGTACCATAACGGTGATGCTGTCCACCGGCACGTCTTTTTTCAAAAGGGCCATCAGAATAGGAGTGGTGATATAGTAGGGCAGATTTGCCACCACTTTCACCGGCTTCCCGCCGTTTTCTTTTTCCACAAGTTCATTCAGATCCACTTTCAAAATGTCCTCGTTGATAACGCTGACATTGTCATACTCCGACAGGGTATCCGCCAGCACGGGAAGCAGCTTTTTATCGATCTCAACTGCGATCACGCGCCCTGCCCGCTCTGCCAGATACTGGGTCATGGTCCCGATTCCGGGGCCGATCTCCAGCACAAAATCGTCCTTTCCGATCCCTGCGCCGTCCATGATCCGATCCAGCACATGGGGGTCTATGAGAAAGTTCTGACCATATCTTTTTTGAAAATGAAAATCGTATTTCCTGAGTATTTCCGCCGTATTGGACGGATTTGCCAAATATGCCATAATAATTCCTTTTTTAGTCTGTGTTATTGTTACTGTTTCTGTTGTTTCAGCCTTCATAGGGCGGCAGACCAAAAAGCGCCGCCGCATTTTCCGAAGTGATGCGGATCACTTCCTCTTCCGTAATGCCCTTGATCTGGACCAAAACCTGCACTACATGGGGGATGTACAAGGAGCAGTTTCTCTCGCCTCTGTAGGGAGAGGGCGCAAGGTAGGGGCAGTCTGTTTCCAAAAGGATCCTGTCCATGGGAATGTAAGCCGCTGCTTCCTTGAGCTTTTTCCCGTTCTTAAAGGTCAATACGCCGCCGATGCCGATATGATATCCCAGTTCCAAAAATTCCCTTGCGGATTCTTTGGAGTAGGAATAGCAATGGATCACACCGCCACAACTTTCGTTCTTGTATTCTGTCAAAATGTCCAGGGTATCTTTTGCCGCCTCCCGGGAATGGATCACCACGGGAAGTCCGGCTTCCCCAGCTAGTGCCATCTGTCTTTTAAACCATTTTTTCTGATGCTCCGGGCTGGGATCATCCGGATAATGATAGTCAAGGCCAATCTCTCCGATGGCCACTACCTTCGGGTCTTTGGAATCCTGCAAAATATGCTGCATATCCTCTTCTGTCAGCTCAGCCGTTTCTGAGGGATGTACGCCGAGAGCCGCATAAATAAAGGGGTATTGATTAGCAAGTGCTAACGATTCCCGGCATCCCCTAAGGGACGCTCCCACGTTGATCACCCATCCGATGCCGCCGTCTTTCAAGGACGCAAGCAGGCTGTCTCTGTCTTCATCAAAGGCATGGTCATCGTAGTGGGCATGTGTATCTGTTATGTATTGCATTAGTTTTATCCTTTCATCCCTCTCTCTTTTAAAATCTTCAAATAAGCTTTCCGTTTCTTCTTCGGACATTTGGCAACTGCCTTTTTATGGATTCCTTTGAAAGCGTTTTTTCCCACCGTCTTTTTGGTAAGCTTCGTGGTTTTGATGGTGATGCGCTTTAGCTTTTTACATCCCTGAAAAGCACCAGCTCCGATGGTTTTTACGTTTTTCCCGATGGTTACTTTTGTAAGGGCGCTGCAGCCTTTAAAGGCCTTTTTCCCTATGGCGGTAACTTTGAAACTTACGCCGCCGATCTTTACGGTGGCTTTTATGGTTGCGCTCTTGCAGGCAGGGTCATAGGGTTTTACATATGTGGCCGTTCCGCCGGTGACCTTTCCGCCTTCTCTGTTCACCTTGGTGATCTTGTATTTTCCGCCGGAGGATTTATCTGCCACCAGCGTGTTTTTCTCCAGCCGGTCTTCCGTTATCTTGCCCGCAATGTAGTATTTTTTGCCGTCAGAATCCGTCAGAATACTGCCGTCTGCTGACAGCGTTCCGCTGCCTTTTCTTTTCATGGGCTTGTCCGGCATGGGGATCTTGCTGATCTTCTCGCCGTTTGCTTCCAGCATGTTTTTGATCATTTTTTCGGCTTCGGCTCTGGTCACGCATCCGTGAGGATCCAGCAGCAGCTCTTCCTTCGGTGCGCCGGGCTCTCCTTTTCCCTCCATGGCACCCCATTGGATGGCCCAGGTCATGGCTTCCCAGGCATAGTAATCCACTTCGAAGTAGTCTTTAAAATCGTCGATCCTTCCGAAGTCGATCCCTCTGATGTAATGATTTTTTTCCGCATATCGCATCAGCATAAAAGCCATATCCTGGCGACGGATGTAGTTTCCTACGCCGAAGGTGTCGGAGGATACGTAAGGGTATCCCATGCAGATGCTGTATTTCTCACCCCAAAGCAGGGCGTCATAGCAGCGGTCCCCTTTCTTTACATCCGTAAACCGGGTTTTCAGTCCGGCTACCCCGGGCTTTCCGTCCATGGCATAAAGGGTCTCGACCACCATTTCTCTGGTAACAAGATTTTTGCCGTCTGCAACGTCGGAGTCCACGTTTTCTATGGTTTTCATGGAAAACGTCCCGGTTGCCTTTGTGCTCAGCGCTACTACATCGTCAAAGCAAAGGAACTGGATCTGATCGCCGCTGGTGGAATTATCCCCGCCGTAATCTATGGTCCAGGAATGTCCTTTGCAGACCTGATATTCACTCTTTTTTGTTCCGTTTTTATATACGTTTACAAGGAATGGGTTGTCTCCGATATTCAGTTTTTTGAAGGGATTTGTAAATGCCTGTAAAAAATACAGGTAATGGTTTTTCGAAATATCCAGTTTGCTGATCTGGTTGCAGGCGCAGTCCAGATAAACCAGCTTGGGGTTATTGGACAGATCCAGGTTTTTGATATCGTTATAGCTGCAGATCAGCTTATAAAGCTCCGGATTGTGGCTGACATCAATATTTACCACATCGTTGTTGGCGCAGTTATAGTATTGCAGCCCGGGATTCTTACTGATGTCGATGCTGCCAAGCCCCGGATTGTCCCAGATATCCAGTCGTTTCATCTTGGGATTTTTCGTCACGTCCAGGCTTTTCAGTTCGTTGCGCATGGCGTCCAGATGTGCCAGCTTGGGATTGTGGGTTACATCCAGGCTTTTCAGCTGGCAGGTTGCGCAGGTCAGATGCTCCAGCTCCGGATTTTGGGATACGTCCAGACTTTTCAGTGGATTGGTATTGCATTCGATAAAGGCCATTTTGGTATTTTTTGAAACATCCAGCTTCTTCAGTTTGCAGTCAAAGCAGTATACCCAGACCAGCTCCGGGTTGGGGGACAGGTCCAGCTCGGTAAGCGGATTCCCGGAGCACCATAATCCCCGCAGGTCCTTCAGGGCGCTGATGTCCATGGATTCGATCTGATTGTCTTTGCACCAAAGTCCCTGGAGATCCGTAAAATATTCCACACCTTTCAGGGAGTGGATGCCTTCGCCTTCGCATTCAATATTGATGGTCAGACCGATCTCTTCCGCATCCAGCGTGCCGTTTCCGTCCCGGTCATATTTGGGTCCCGAGATCACTGCCCGGAAGCGATCATCCGGAAAGTTGGCCGCATTGATCTGTACAGGTTTGATGCCTGAAACCTGTTTTACCTCTGCCTCAATCTCTGCCGTAGCCTCTGCTTCAAACTCCGGCTGATCCGCATACCCTCTGCCGGCTGATACTGCAAGGATAGTAAGCACGCCCATACTCGCTGCTGCGATCCTGATCATGTTTCTTTTATCTTTTTTCATCTTTCGATTCTCTTTTTCCCTTGGTTCTGCCTGCCCGGTCTCCGGCCGCTGCATTACCCGTAAACAAAAAGTACACAGCCTGTCAGGCTGCGCACCGAATTGCATTTGTTGCCCCTCAATTATCTCCAGTTAACGATTATGGATATAATAATTCCCAGCGCAGCCCCCATCCAAACCTGGAATTTCGTATGTCCCACAAATTCCTTCAGCCGTTCTTCGGCGGAAATGTTGGGATCTCCCAGTCTTCCGAAGGATTCCATCATCTTGTTCAAAAGGACTGCCTGCTTTCCTGTCTCCAGTCGAACGCCGGAAGCATCATGCATTACGATGATGGCGACGATCAGCGCGATACCAAACTCCGGTGAACCGGCTCCGCACTGGAAAAATGCCGCGCCCGCCATGCCGCATACGGTGGCGGAGTGGGAGCTCGGCATTCCGCCGTCACCCAAAAGCCTTTCCCATACAAATTTTTTATTTACGATCAGATGTGTTATGGTTTTTAAGATCTGAGCTGTGCACCAGCCGATGACCGCTGTTACTATGATCCTGTTTTGCACAATCTCCCAAAATAGTTCCATTTCTTTTTTCCGTTCTCCTTCATTTCACCTGACCCGCAGGTGGGGGTTTTTTATTTCTCGTAGGAAGGGTTCTCCAGCCTCTGTGTAAATTCGTCGTGCTCCAAAGGCTTATCAAAGAAGTAGCCCTGTATCTTACGGCAATCCGTTTTCTTCAAAAACTCAACCTGTTCCTTCGTTTCCACGCCCTCGCAGATGACTTCTCTGCCCAGATCGTGGATCATCCGGATCACGTTTTCCACCAGTTTGGCGCCGTTGGCCTTTCTCCCGAAGATCCGATCCACAAAGGATTTGTCGATCTTGATCATATCCATCTTCACGTCTCCCAGCATGGACAGGGAAGAATATCCGGTACCAAAATCGTCCATATGAACGCTGATGCCGCTTTCATTCATTTTTTCCACAAATTCCGTAAGGGCTTCCTGATCCGTATATCCGGAGGATTCCGTCATCTCCACTGCCAGATACTCATGCTCCACATGCCATCTGTCCGCCGTCTTCACGATCTTGGAGGCGAAGGATGGATTGGTCAGATGCAGTTTGGAAAAATTGGTGGAAATGGGAACCGGCTTGATCCCCTGGTTTTTCCAAAGCCGGATATCGTTGCAGACGGTTTCAAACACATAAAAATCCAGCTCGGTCACAAGGCCCTCGTCCTCCAGAAGCGGAATAAACTGCGCCGGGGAGATCAGTTTTCCTTCCCTTTGCCACCTTACAAGTGCCTCTGCACCGCAAAGTGTATAGTTTTCTATGTCCACCTTGGGCTGGTAATATACTTTGAATTCGCCGTTCTTAATGGCCTCTTTGTAGGCTCCCAGAAGGTTCCCTTCTTCCAATAAGGTTTCGTACATTTCCTTATTGTAAAAGACCACATTTTCTTTTTTCTGGTTCCTGGCGGCATTCATGACCACGGTGCAGATTCCCATGACCTGCTCTATGGTATCTTCCTCGCCGATCCTGTAAACACCGCATCTTACAGGCGCCGGCAGTCCGTCCATTCTGGCGGATTCCATGCTCACGGGATTGGCTTCCTCGATCCGGGAAATATAGGCGGGAGCATTCTCGTTCTGCACCAGAACAAAGAAATTATCATTGCCGGTTCGCGAGATCAATTCCTTTCGCTTGATGCCGGTTTTTAAAAAGTCCGCCATATCCTTCAGCAGTTCATTTCCGAAATCATATCCGAACTGTTTATTGATGTATTTAAATCCCTTGATATTCATCAGGATGGCTGTATACTCAGTAAGCTGGCCGCTTTTTTTCAGGCGGTTTCCGTTTTTAACCACCATTTCGTAATTCATCAGCCCTGTCAGCATGTCCCAGCCGCTCATTTCCGTGGAAAAGACCAGGATTATGAACATTGTGATCAGCGCCGCTGTGGATACGATATACGCCAGATTGCGAAGGAGTATCTTCAGATAAGAATTGATATCTTCGATGGAGATATCCACGCCCACGATACCGACTACTTTACCGTCCTTATCAAATACCGGTGCATAGGCGCTGTAATAGCTGCCCCACTGGTCGGAAGATACGCTGTTATCGCAGCAGACCTCACCTTCAAAAGCCGGAACCATATCCTGCAAAAGCTCATAAGGCTCCCCCACCGCTACGGGATCATCCGTATCCGCGTCCACGATGAAGCTCACGTTGCCCTGATCGTCCTTTCGCATGGTATACAGATATTTCACATAGGAATAATGACGGTACTTACCCAGCTGGTCATAGACGATCTGCCAGTCCCGGTCCGAAGAGGATCGGATCCCCGCCAGCATGTCCCCGTCCAGTTCACCGGAAATGCTTCCCGCCAGCGCCATGGCACTTTGCTTGCTATGATCGATCATAAGCTGACTTACCTTATGATAAGTAACCACACCCAGACAGACAAACATGACAAGCGCACCGATCAGCACATAAATCGCCGCTTTATTCCGAACGACTATCTTCCTTTTTTTCATGCTATTACCCCGCATTGCTCTTTCTCCGGCTGCTTAAGGTAACGACTTACCTTAACTGTCCCCAACGATGCAACCGGCTCAATGTCGTGATATAAACCCTGCCCATACATAGTGAGTATATCACATAAACCACGTAACGTGGTAGTTTTTCCGCAAAATTGCAGGGATTTTACAGGGAAGAAGAAAAGCCGGCCTCTTTGATCAGGCCGGCTTTTGAAAATTTTTTACAAATTCTAAAAAAGTACTTGCAAATATTGTTTCTCTATAATATAATACTCTTTGCGTTGTGAAAATACATGCGCGATTAGCTCAGTTGGTAGAGCACCTGACTCTTAATCAGGGTGTCCAGGGTTCGAGCCCCTGATCGCGCACTGAAAGCACTGTTTTTGTGGACTTTGAGCCATGGGGACGGTGTTTTTAATTTGCTGTTTTATTCTTCGGGCCAGAAAAGCTCGTCCAGTGTTGTTCCCAAAATTTTACAAATGCTGATACACAGGTTAATGGTGGGATTGTAATCTCCTTTTTCTATGGCGCTGATGGTCTGTCTGGATACGCCTGCAGCCTTGGCCAGATCGTCCTGGGAGAGATCTTTTCCCGCTCTTGCGGCTTTTAATTTCAGATTTTTCATATTCTCAGTCCTCCCTTTTCGCTGCTTTATCCACGTTGTTTTTTACCAGAAGTTCAATGCCGATGATCACGAACATTACTCCAACGATCAGATTCATAAAGGGATCCTGCAGCTGTCCGTTCTCCATCATGGCTCCTCTTGCCATGGCAATGCCGGCAATAAGCAGATTGAAGAGGGAAATAAAGATGGCAACTGCCGTAAATCTTCCCGTATTGGTGTTCAGTGCGATGTAAGCGTCGTGCCAGATGCTGTAGGTTACCTGTACCATCACACCTACGATGATCGCGGTAAAGTGGATCAGGAAGGGTGAAAGCGGAAGGTCGAAGGAAGGATCTGCCACTACGCACATGATCAGTTCATAGATTGCGATCGCCCAGAATCCGTACTTGTAAGCCCGTCCTCTTACGATTTCCTGCATTTCGTCGTATTTGCTTTTGAATTTGCCGTCCTTATTGATTGCCTTGAGGATGAAGATCGATACGATCAATCCTACCATAATGCCGATTGCCACTCCCACATTTTTAAAATTTGTCATCTTGCTACCATCCTTTCTCTTATCCTTATTTTCAGGTTTTTTGTTCTTGTCTTGCTTTTCCTGTTGCTGTGTCCGCCTTACTTCTCCACCAGATATTCCTGATACTTCTTCATCATTAAGATGTTGTTCCAAAGTCCCAGGTTGCAAAGAAGAAGTTCGATGTTTATATTGAACTTTGCAACGCCGAAGGCATCTAAGACGATCATCGAAAGTCCTGTGATGGCCATGATCAGCGAAATTGCGTATCTGATCTTTGCTTCCATGGGAAGGTAATTATAGTTTCTCCAAAACATTCTGTTTGTCATCGTTTTCATGCTCTGCTCCTTTCCACTCCTTCTTTCCGGAGGTATGTTTATCATCTCTTTTTGTCGGTTGTCTGTTTTCATCATATCCGCTGATCAGGCGGATCCCCGGTTTTTCGTTTCCGTTTCTGTGTTGCGTTGTTTCTGTTTCTGACATCATACTACCACCCCGGTAGCATAATGTCAAGTATATTTTACATATTTTTTTATAAACTTTACAATCAGGCTATTATAGACGGCATTTTGGCGTTTTTATACGACAAAATCAAAACAAAAAAGCGAAGGTTTTACCCTTCGCTTCTTCGTATATCCCCCGGTTTATGGGGTAGTGAAAAATGGATATCAGTTTTTGTATTTTCTGCCGCGGTCTTTTCCGTTGACGGAAATGCCGCCTACGTCTGCGGACAGATTCATTTTTGCGTCATCATTAGATGCTTCTACGCTGATACCGCCCATAGAGCATTTCGCTTCCATCTTGTTAAAGGTTGCTTCTACATCGATACCGCCCATATCAGCCTTAAATTCACCGTTGTCAAAGGTGCAGTCATTTACTGTAATACCACCCATGTCGGCTTTGAATTCTCCGCTGTCAAAGGTTGTGTCCTCTACGGTAATGCCTCCCATATGTGCACGCAGATCCAGATCCTTTACCTTGCAGTCTGACACCTCAATACTACCCATATCTGCTTCAATGTTCAGCTCTCCCGTTGTGCAGTTTTCAGCTTCAAAAGCGCCCATGTTCAGTCTCAGTTTGGTATCTACTACTGCATCTTCCGGCACTGTGATGATGATCTTTGCGTCGTTATAGCTTCCCTTAAAGCTCATGTCGCCGAAGGTCCTGGCATTTTTTGCCTTCTGGGTGATCTTCAGTTCTCCATCTTCGATCTCTATGGAAGGAAGTGCATTATCAGGATATTTTTCATAGGTGCAGGAGTAGGAATCTCCCTGGGTCAGGACCACGCTTCCCATGGAAACGTCTCCGTCGATGGACTGAAACTGCTGTGCTGCATAATTGCTTCCGCTGCCTTCATCCGATCTGATCGTTCTGGTATCGGAATGCCAGATGCTCCGGTAAATATCTGCTCCGATAAAGCCTCCTATATGGATGAAGCATCCTACAATGATACAGACCACTGTTACAGCATTGAGAAAAGCGATATATCTTCGTTTCCATCCGCTGAATTTCTTTTCATCTGCCATTTTTCTATCCTCCTGTCTCTATTATGAAAGCTCTTCGTCTCTTTTGGAAAAGACGCCGTTCAAGATTGCATTGATCACTGCAGCGATGGGCCAGATGATCCATGTTTTGTACCATGCAAAGGTGAGAAAACTCCAGATCAGGTAAAAGCAGCGAACTGTGGGCCAGTAAATACTCATAAATCCGTCTGCAACGGGACCGGCATACTCTTTTTCTCCGGATCTTGCAAAGCTTCCTACCACCGTGTTGCGATCATTAAGCTTCAGCAGGTCATCGAAGGATCCGTCGATCATACCGCCATGTACCAGTAAAAATACGCCGACGGCACAGATCACAAACAGGAAGATCAGTCCGATGGTCTCTACAAAGCTGCCGAGAGGCCAATGTCCGGAACCGATGCTGTCGAACAGTGCAAGGGGTATCCAGCAGGTGGCACAGAGCACAACGCCCACTGCCAGGTGTACTACGTAAGATGCGTGGAACCGCTCTTTTTCCGATTTCACATATCCTGCGGTTGCATAATCAATGGAGCAAAGCTCCTTTTTCAGATAATCCCATCTGTTGATGATGTTGGCGGATACAATAAAGAAGATCACTGCTACGGCGATCATGGCCATCATCAGAACAGCTCCGATCACATCGGGAATAAAAGAGATCTCGAAGGTCAGGATCGGCCAGCCCACACTCATGATGCAAAGGGCCACACCTACTGCAATTCCGAAGGCCGCTTTTGCCTGATCATGCAGGTAATCTTTTGCTTCATCCATGGAAACCAGTCTTCTGGGGCTTTCGCTTAAGGTGGCTTTTTCCTGCTCTACTTCTTCCTCAAGGCCAAGTTCCTCGGCCAGTTCATCCAGATTGCCGAATTCGGAGATGACGGTTCCCACCGCTTCGTTTTCACTCTTTCCTTCTGCAACCAGCTCATTGTATTTGTCTTCCATCATCTGGCCAAGTTCCTTCTTGGCCCGCCTTACCTCTGCCGAGTTGGGCAGGTTGGCAAACATATTTTCCAAATAATTTCGAATGATATCCATTTTTCATCCTCCTGTTTCATAAACCCTTCACCCGTTTGGGTCATCGCCGATATCTGCATTCCTTTGCTCATCAGTCTCCCGGACCGGCATCCTCCTGCATGGGCAGGCAGATCACATCTTTTTCCGGAAGCGCCGGCTGCATGAAATGTTCTACCACTTCTTTGGTCAGAACCCATTCTCTGCACTTCTCTCCATAGTAGGAACGGCCGGCCTCTGTGATCTTGTAATAGGTCCTCTTTTTTCCGCTGCCGGTTTCATCCGGCTCTGCCACGTAGGATTCGATGTATCCGTTTTTCTCCATTCTGGTAAATGCGGAATAAAGCGTTGTCTCTTTGATCACGTATTTATCATCTGTCATGGTCCGGATCTGTTTGGATATCTCATATCCGTAAGACGGCCGCTGGGATAAAATGTACAGGATCATCGTATCATTGTATCCGCGGATGACATCCGAACTAATCTGCGGAGAATCATTAGCCATTCTCTCATCTCCTTTCGCCTTTTGTACTCTTTTGACAGGCCCCATCGGGGTTTGTCTTATGTTACTCCGACTGACGTTGCTTCATCTATCGTTGCCTCGCCTGTCGTTGCTACGACTGTCGTACTTCATCTGTCGTAGTAAATATAACACCATATTTTTCGCAAGTCAATACTTAATTTAAAAATATTTTGCAACAAAAAAAGCAACCGCCCCGACCAAGGATAGCGATTGCTTTTTCTTTAAATTTGTCAAATAGATAATACCCCGTATACAGCCAGCGATACGATCCAAGCGACGGCGCACTGGAACAGCACCATAGCCAGGGCCCATTTTTTCCCCAGCTCTCTGCGGACCGATGCAATGGCGGCAACGCAGGGGGTATACAGAAGGCAGAATACCAAAAGGGCGCCGGCAGCTGCCGTAGAAAGGGCGCCGGTGAGCATGGCAGGTTCGCCGAAAAGGACTGACAGGGTAGATACCACACTCTCTTTTGCCATAAAGCCGGTGATCAGTGCCGTTACGATGCGCCAGTCCCCAAAGCCCAGCGGCCCGAAAAGCGGCGCGATGCCTCCTGCCAGATATGCAAGAACGCTTTCCTCCGGTCCCGATGCATAGCCAAGGTTCAGATTAAAGGTCTGTAAAAACCAGATCACGATGCTGGCTATGAAGATCACCGTAAATGCCCTGGAAAGGAAGTCTTTTGCTTTTTCCCAAAGGAGCTGGAAGACGTTTTTTGCTCCGGGAAGCCTGTAGTTGGGCAGTTCCATTACAAAAGGCACCGCTTCTCCTCTGAATACGGTTCCCTTGGCCACCACAGCAGACACTATGCCTGTCAGGATTCCCAGAAAATACAGGCCTACCATGATCAGGCCGCCTTTTTTCGGGAAAAATGCCGCCGTAAAAAAGCCATAGATGGGAAGCTTTGCGGTACAGCTCATAAATGGGATCATCATAACGGTCATCTTCCGGTCCCGCTCAGAAGGCAGGGTCCGGCTGGCCATGACTCCCGGTACCGAGCAGCCGAAGCCTATGAGCATGGGCACAATGCTTCGGCCGGAAAGGCCGATCTTTCGAAGAAGTTTATCCATAACAAAGGCCACTCTGGCCATATAACCGGAATCCTCCAGCAAAGATAAAAAGAAAAACAGGATGATGATCACCGGCAAAAAGGAAAGCACACTGCCTACACCGGTAAAGATTCCGTCAATGATCAGGGAATGGAGCACCTCCCCTACTCCCGCTGCTGTAAGGGCACTGTCCGCAAGCGCTGTCAGGGCGTCAACTCCCGCTGCCAGCAGATCGGATAAAAAGGCCCCCGCCACATTGAAGGTAAACCAAAACACAAAGGCCATGATGCCGATAAAAGCAGGGATGGCCGTATATTTTCCCGTAAGAATCCGGTCGATGCGCTCACTCAGTTCCCGCTCTTTACTCTCCTCCGGCTTGATGACGGTTTCTTCCACCAGCTTGCCGATAAAGGAAAAACGCATATCCGCTATGGCCGCTGCCCGGTCCAGTCCCCGCTCCTCTTCCATTTGCAGGATGATATGCTCGATCATTTCCTCTTCATGCCGGGAAAGCTTTAATGCCTTCATCACCCGGCTGTCACCTTCTATGATCTTATTGGCGGCAAAGCGGATGGGGATTTTTTCCCGTTTTGCATGATCCTCGATCAAATGCATGATGCCGTGCATACAGCGATGCACCGCGCCGCCATGATCGTTTTCATCACAAAAGTCCTTTTTCCCGGGGCTTTCTTGATATTTTGCCACATGGAGGGCATGATCGATCAGCTCCCGAACGCCTTCATTTTTTGACGCGGAAATCGGTACCACGGGGATTCCCAGCATGGCCTCCATATCGTTGATGCGAACGCTTCCGCCGTTGCCCCGCATTTCGTCCATCATATTCAGGGCAAGCACCATGGGAATGTCCAGCTCGATGAGCTGCATGGTCAGATACAGGTTTCTTTCGATGTTGGTGGCATCCACAATGTTGATGATGCCCTTGGGCCGCTCCCCGATGATGTATTCTCTGGATACGATTTCTTCCTCGGTATAGGGGGAAAGGGAATAGATTCCCGGCAGATCCACCACCTCCGTCAGGGGATGGTTTTTGATGCTGCCGCTCTTTTTATCCACCGTAACCCCGGGAAAATTGCCCACATGCTGATTCGAACCCGTCAGCTGGTTGAACAGGGTAGTCTTTCCGCTGTTCTGGTTTCCCGCAAGGGCAAAGGTTAAAACCGTATCCTCCGGCAAAGGGTGCTCGGTTTTCTTTTCGTGATAAATCCCGCCCTCACCGAGGCCGGGATGATGAATATAAGGTCTTTGCTTTGCGCTCTTTTTCTGTTTCTTTTCCGGGGTTTCCTCCGGCTGCTTTGCTTCTGTTTCCGGAAGAGCCTCAATCTCGATCTGCTCCGCGTCATCCAGGCGCAGTGTCAGCTCATAGCCGTGAATCCGAAACTCCATGGGATCTCCCATGGGCGCCGTTTTTACAAAGGTTATGGCTGCTCCCGGGATCACTCCCATATCCAGAAAATGCTGCCGCAGGGCTCCCTGCCCTCCCACTGAGCGGATGAGGGCAGTTTCCCCTTTTTGTAGTTCTTTGAGTGTCATGTAGTAATTTCCTTCTTGTTACAAAATCAGATGATATAAAACCAGTTGTCGTCTTCTTCCAGTTCCCTGGCTTCAAATTTTACCGGAAGATCTCTGGGACCATCTGCGCCGGAAGTCAGGTTCACAGCCAGTTCCTGATTCTTTACGCTAACCTTGGCCCCTGCCGGGATCGGCCCTGTGATAAAGGTGTTACCGCCTATGACAGCACCTTTTCCGATGACCGTATCTCCGCCGAGAATGGATGCTCCGGAATAAATGGTTACATTATCTTCGATGGTGGGATGCCTGCGTTTTCCCTTCAGGCTCTGACCGCCTCTGGTAGAAAGTGCTCCTAAGGTCACGCCCTGGTACACCTTTACGTGTTCTCCGATGACGGTGGTCTCACCGACTACGATACCGGTTCCGTGATCGATGAAAAAGTATTTGCCGATGGTAGCTCCCGGATGAATGTCGATTCCCGTCTTGGAATGGGCATACTCCGTCATGATACGGGGGATCAGCCTTACTCCCAAAAGATGCAGCTCGTGGGCCAGGCGATAGGTCAAAATTGCCTGCATACCGGGATAGCAATAGATGATCTCATCTTTGTTATAGGCTGCCGGATCGCCTTCGTAAAAGGCTTCCACATCCGTTTCCACATACTCACGGATCATGGGGAGCTTTTCCAAAAACTGCAGGGTGATCCCCAGGGCTTTTTCCTGAATCTCATTTTCCGAAGCGCAGCCGCAGTCGGCGTTGTATTTGCACACGATACCGATCTGTTTGGTCAGGTTATAGATCACATCCTCCATCAGAATGGAAATGGGGCTTTTCATGGTCAGTACTTTATAGCTTTTGTTGTTGAAAAATCCCTGCAATACCAGTCTTTTTAAGCTGTCGATCAGCCTTATGATCACTTCCTCATCCGGATACTCAAAGGTACTGACTTTGTCGATATATTTTCCTTCCTCGTAGCTTTTCAGCAGACCGTCGATCAGTCCGCCGATCTGCTGTTCCAAACTCTCTGCCATGATCTGTCCCTTTTCCTCCTGTTATCTCTTTACTTGATCTTCATGGTTCTGGTAACGCCCTTCTTTTTCAGGAAGGACTTATACAGCTTTTTCACCTTGGAAGGCACCTTAAATACTGCCTTTTTGTGGATGCCCTTAAAGGCCTTGGATCCCACTTTTTTCTTGGTCAGAAGCTTCGTTTTAATGGTGATCTTCTTTAAATTGCTGCAGCCCATAAAGGCCTGCTTGCCGATGGATTCTACCTTCTTGGGGATGGTGATCTTTGTCAGAGACTTACAGTTTTTAAAGGCATTTTTTCTGATCTCGATCACATTGCTTCCCAATGTTACGCTTGTCAGATCCATACAATCCGCAAAAGCGCCTTCTCCGATGACAGTGACTGCAAAGGTCCGGTCATTTACCTCCACATTGGCAGGTACTTTTACGCTCTTTACATCCGGATCCTGCGGGCCGGTATAGGACACTTCTCCGTCTCCCTCATACTCAAATCCGGCTTTATTTAATGCTCTTTCCGTTGCGTCATCGATCTCATCTTCGTCGTCATCTTCGTCGTCATCGTCATCATCTCCGCCGCCTCCATAGGACGGGTCAGTGACTGCCGGATCCGTGCCGGACGGACCAGTGGGATCGAAGACCGGATTGACAACGGGATCGAGGGCAGGATCGACAGCGGGATCAACAGCAGGATCGGCATAGATCTGTGGACCGTTCTCCGTCATCTCTGCTCCGCAGGTCGTGCAGGTGTAGTGGTTGATGTACTGATAAATCGCCTGCGGATCTGCCTCGCTGCTCATTAATACATAGGTATGCTCTGTGCTCTTAGGGATCACGCTTCCCTGCTCGATCAAACGTCCGCACTGTCTGCAGTACTTATCGCCGGTATAGCCTGTCATTGCGCAGGTGGCATCTGATTTGTTCTGATACTCGATCTGATCCTCAGGATGCGCACATGCCCATCTGGCGATCAATGTCAGATCCGATCTCACCGGGCTGGCGAAGTCATAGCTGACCTCCTGTCCATTCTGCGAAATGTACCATCCGTCAAAGGTAAAGCCTGCTCTGGTGGGATCCTGCGGTTTATCCACTGTCTCTCCGTCCCGGATCCGATCCGTACCAAGCGTGCTTCCCGCCTCAGCCGTAGGATCGGTAAAGGTAACCTCGCGCCATACGATCTCTAAGATGGTAAAGGTACCTTCGGTAAAGTTGATCTGATAGTCTGCTGCTCTAAAGGCTCCTTTCCCGCCTGCATCAGCTGCTCTGTCCGTAAGACTCAGAGTTCCCTGACTGATGGTATAAGCTGTATTATTTGCTTCACCGGCTTCTCTTTCCAGACTTCCCGTAAATGCGGGATTCTCACCTTGCACCTGACCGCTTACTGCGTAGGTCAGCTGCGGATCATCACTGCCTTCGGCTTTTTCAATATCATCTGCTTTGACCTGCAGTGTACGTTTTGCAATGGTAAAGCTCATTTCCACGGTGCCGGTATAATTGCCTTTTCCTTCAACGGAAGCAATTGCAAGGCTTCCCTGACTCGTTGCATGCAGGTTGTTTCTGTAGGATACTGTATAATCCGTATCCTTTGTCAAGGTCGTATTGCCAACTACCACCTGAACCTCCGGCTTCTGCTCAGTTCCGTCGTAGGTGCAGGAAGACTCCTGAGAAAAGCTTACTGCATT
>JAIKWF010000110.1 GCA_024685005.1 Lachnospiraceae bacterium | reverse complement strand
TCAGACGAAATCCAGTCGCCGCAGTCACTTGGAAAGAACCGTCAAAATCGCTCCTACTGTTGGAGCGATTTAGGTTCTTTCCTAGTGACGCGTGGGACTTAGTTTGGCTGAGGCCCGCCTCGTTTGAATACATAAATATTTCTACGGGGCGTCCGGTACACATCCGTTCTGCGCCCGTCCGGATTACATCCGCTCTGTGACCGTCCGGGTTACAACTGCGACCGTCCGGGTTGACTCAAACCAATGTCATATTTGTGATTTTTGTGGATACATGATACTATGAATACCGGAAGCGTGTAATTCTTGGCGTTTTTTGCGTGTCTTGACCCAGTCAATCGGAGGAAACGAAGATGTGTACAAATCTATCTAAAACTGCCCTGGACAAATCCAAAAATACCACGATCGACACCGGCTCATCGGTAAAAGAAACTCAGAAAAAAGAAACTGTTCTTAAACCTCCTGTGAATACGGAAAAGCAAGAGAAAAAAACCACCACAGACATGAATCTTGTGGTAACCGGAAAGACCGTCAAAGGAAGGACCGTATACTTAAGAGAGGCCGAGGCGGCAGTTCAGGAGAATATGCCACCTGTATATCTCGTGGGCCAGGATATCCTCGATAGCAGAAAGGCCGTCGGCGATGATGACAACGATCTTGTGGCAGACAGTGCCGAAATGAAGGACGTCAAGAACAAGATCATGATGATCCAGGCCTTCCTCAGTAATCCGATGCCTCCATTTGCGGTAAAGCCTCAGGATGAGGAAGCCTATAAAAAAGAGCTGGAATCCGTCAAACTTGCCATGAGTATGATGTATAACAAGCTTCTGAGCAGTATGGATACCTGGCTTGAAAAAAAGGACGCGCTGTCCGACTATACGAAGGAACGCTCAGAGCTCATAGAAAAACTCAAGACCCAGGTACTTGAGGAGGAGTCCCTCTTTGCCCAGTCCATGACAGAGTACAGACAGAGCATGACCGGCAGCGAATTTGCAAAAAACGGAAAGAGCCAGACCTGGGCGGAAATGCTGCGTTACCAGAGGGCTGAAAAGATAGATCTGGACACCATGAAAAAGAAGGTACAGATGGTCGGAGGCGGAACCTCAAGCGTCTTAAAGATCGACCGCAACGGAAAGAATGTCTATTTCAGAGCGGAAGAAGGCTCCTTTGTGGGAAACCTGTTTGATATGATAGATGCATTGTCACTGCATTTCCCCGGCATTAATGCAAAGGCTGTGGATGCTTTTTCGGATGCTGTGGAGGAAGAGCTTAATGAACACTCTCTGGGCTACGTATACAGGGACTTCTATGATCTTTACCACAAAAAGGATCTTTATTCCGGACTACGTAAGAAATCCGGAACCCCCATCGCTATGTTTCTGGCGAACGTACCCAAAAAGTACAGAAAACAGTTCGGGGAATACTTTTCTCTTATTTTTAAAACCTTCAATCAGCAGGGAATTTCCGAATTATCGGCACATATTCCCCAGGGACGCAATCTGACCCGCAGAAACGTGGCCACCAGCCGCCTGGCTTCTCTTATGGGCATCGGTGATATGTTTGCTGAATCCCGCACCGCAGTGGTAAAGAAAGACGGAAAGCTCTTTACCGGGAATCTGATGGAGGATGCACAAGGGCTGGATGTGGATGAGGTTGCTGCAAAGTCACTGAAATATTCATCAGCTGCAGAGGATCAGCTGCTGATACTCCCCATATTTGACCTTCTGTGCGGACAGGTGGACAGGAATTACGGGAACTTCATGTATTCAACCGGCTCTTCGGAGATCACAGGGATCAGATGCATCGACAACGATATGTCCTTTGGTCTTCTCTCCTTTACAGAGGCGCAGAAAGGTGTGAACAAGCTCAGAAGGCTTACACCCGCGGCTCTGCACGCCCTGCCCTCGAAATTTAAAAAAGCGATAATGGCAATGGACGGAACACTTATGAGACTTATCTTAAGAGATCTTCTGGAACCGGATGAGCTCGACAGCCTTGAAAACAGGCTTCTTGGACTGCAGGATGCCCTCGAGCATGCAGAGGCATTTTACAGCGAAAAGAACGATAAATTATCCGCAGATAAAAAGCGTCTGGCCGAGGATCCTGAAATGATCAAGCTTACCTATTTTGAGGAATTAAGTTCAGCAGCCAATATTGAAAATCTTGAAATAATCACAAACTTCTATAGACCACTGTTTTC
>JAIKWF010000056.1 GCA_024685005.1 Lachnospiraceae bacterium | reverse complement strand
GCGAATGTGAAGAAGATCGGTACCATGGCATTTTACGGCTGCAAAAAGCTGAAAACCGTGAAGGTACAGTCCACATCCCTGAAGAAGCCCGGAAAGAGTGCATTTGTAGACATTTCCCCGAAGGCCAAGATCACTTTGCCGAAGAAGAAATACTCCAAGTATAAGAAATGGTTTAAGAGCGCCGGTGTGAAAGGCAAGAAGCAGAAGTTTAAGAAAAAATAAGTGAAAGAACCGCGTCCGGTTACAGGCGCGGTTCTTTTTAATTGATGGTCCGGTTAATTTGGAACCGGTGTACTAGAATTTAAAATTCTGACGGGTGGGATCCGCAAAATCCACAAAGTCGTCTTCAAATTCTTTCTGCTTTTCGGCAGCTACCGTAGAAGCAAGGTCCATATACCGGATAAAGATATCCTCTACAGACTGTCCTGTTTCACTGCTGATCTCTTCCATAACGGGACGCAGGTAATTCAGCTGCTCGGAAATAGGCGTTATGGTAGGATCGGGATCAATATCCGCCATTACTTCACCGGCAAAAGCGGTGATCCTGTCCATAAACTTTTTATCATCTTCAGTCATTTCATACTCCTTCCCCGGATCTTCATCCGATGAAAACTTCCAAAACGATTATGCACATAAAAAACCGCCCTGTCAAGCGGCTTTACACTGTTCTTTTCTTTGACCTTTTCTGCGATTTGTGGTAGAATTTATAAGTATTTTTATGTCAATTTTGAAGCATGAGGAGGATGAAATGGCAACTATAAAACCCTTTCGGGCAGTCAGACCCGCGAAAGGAAAAGAAGAGCAGATCGCAGCGCTGCCCTATGATGTTTACAACAGAGCTGAGGCAACTGCCCTCGTAAAGGAGAATCCCCTTTCTTTTCTGGCCATAGACAGGGCGGAAACATCTTTTGGCGAGGAAACCGGCACCTATGATGATGCAGTTTATGCGAAAGCAAAAGAGCTGTATGAAGCCCGTAAAAAAGAGGGCAGCTTTATCATGGATGATGCACCCGGTTTTTATCTGTATGAATTGGTAATGGACGGCCATAAACAGACGGGAATTGTCGGCTGTGCCAGCGTTGATGATTATGTGAAAGGCAATATCAAAAAGCATGAAAATACCAGAGCGGAAAAGGAACTTGACCGGATCCGCCATGTGGACAGCCTTTCAGCACAGACCGGTCCTATTTTTCTGGCACATCGAAGAAATGATGCCTTAGAACTTCAAAAGGAAGCGGTGCGCAGACAGCCTCCGCTCTATGATTTTACATCTTCTGACGGAATTACCCACAGAGTATGGCGTATCACAGACGATGATATCAATCATCAGATCGAAGCGCTCTATGAAAAGATGAATGCGATCTATATCGCCGACGGCCATCACAGATGTGCATCCGCCGTCAGGGTTTCTTCCATGAGGAGAGAGCAGCATCCGGATTATACGGGAAAAGAAGAGTTTAATTATTTCTTATCCGTTCTTTTTTCTGATGACGAGCTTCGGATCTTTGATTACAACAGAGTGGTAAAAGATCTCGGAGGCCTTACGGAAGACGCTTTTCTTGATAGGATCAGGGAATCTTTCGATGTGGAAGCATATGATGGATCCGGTGCAGACGGTGCAGACAGTGTAGCGTTCAGGCCAGTAGAAAAAGGACAGTTTGGCATGTTCCTTTCCGATCAGTGGTATAAGCTGACCATCCATGAAGAGCTTAAAAGCGAGGATGCCGTAAAAGGGCTGGATGTTTCTCTTTTGCAGGAGTATCTGTTAGGTCCCATTCTCGGCATACAGGATCCCCGGACAGACAGCCGCATCGATTTTGTAGGTGGCATCAGAGGCCTTGGTGAGCTGGAGAAAAGATGTCATGCGGATTGCAAGGTTGCATTTTCCATGTATCCTACTTCCATGCAGGAGCTGTTCAGCGTGGCGGATGCCCATCTGTTGATGCCGCCCAAATCCACCTGGTTTGAGCCGAAACTCCGCAGTGGCCTTTTGATCCACGAAATTGAACCGTGATCTTTGTGAAATGTCAAAACTATGAAAGCAGAGGAGAAGCACTGTGACTAAGAAACTATATCGCTTGATGAATTGGGCTGACATTGAGGGAATCGTTTACTCCGAGGAGGACAATCCCCACAGATTACTTGGGGTGCAGAAAAAAGGCACGAATTTT
Source organism: Lachnospiraceae bacterium (assembly GCA_024685005.1). Classification (GTDB taxonomy): domain Bacteria; phylum Bacillota; class Clostridia; order Lachnospirales; family Lachnospiraceae; genus RGIG7926. The sequence continues at coordinate 3,951 of JAIKWF010000056.1, read as the reverse complement.
CTGTTTCAGACATTTTATCCCGGGGCGGAAAAAGCCTGGGTTGTGGTTGGGAAAAACAGATATGAGATGGAACTGGCAGACGAAGAGGGGTTCTTTGCCGTTTTGGCCTCCAGAGCGGATTTCCTTACAAAAAACGATCTGCCGGATTATCACTTTGAAGTGATGAACAATAAAGGGGTGGTCAGTGAGGTCATCGATCCCTACAACTTTGAGCCCCAGATCACCAAAAAACAGGCACAGCTGTTTAACGAAGGCGTATCTGACAAAGCCTACGAGTTTATGGGAGCACATCCCAAAACCGTAAAGGGCGTCAGAGGTATCTACTTTACGGTATGGGCACCCAACGCTCTTCGTGTCAGTGTGGTAGGTGACTTTAATGACTGGGACGGCAGATTCCATCAAATGCGCAGATTGTGGGATTCCGGTATTTTTGAGATCTTTGTTCCCTGCGCTAACGTGGGTGACAATTACAAGTTCGAAGTGAAGATCCGCTCCGGAAAGGTGTTTTTAAAGTCCGATCCTTATGCGAGGGCTTCCCAGCTTCGTCCCAATACCGCTTCGGTGATCACTGATGAAGTATCTTATAAATGGAATGACGCAAAATGGATGCAGGATCGCAAACATTTTGATGCACAAAAGAGCCCTCTTTCCGTTTTGGAAGTGCATCTGGGATCTTTTGCCAGACCGGAGAAAAAGAAAAACAAAGAGTTCCTGAACTATAAGGAACTTGCCCAGAAGATCATAGATTACGTGAGCGAGATGGGGTATACCCATGTGGAGCTTATGCCTGTGATGGAGCATCCTTTGGATGAGTCCTGGGGCTATCAGATCCTGGGATATTATTCCCCTACGGCACGTTATGGTAAGCCTAAGGATTTTAAGGAATTTGTGGACCAATTGCATCAGGCAGGCATCGGTGTGATCCTTGACTGGTCCGCAGCCCATTTCCCCAAAGATGCCAACGGCCTGTCCTATTTTGACGGGACCCATCTGTATGAGCATGCGGATCCGAGACAGGGTGTACATCCCCAGTGGGGAACCCTGCTTTATAATTACGGCCGCTGCGAAGTTCGCAACTACTTACTTTCCAACGCCATGTTCTGGCTGCGGGAGTATCATGCGGACGGTATCCGTATGGATGCGGTATCTTCCATGCTGTATCTGGATTACGGCAGAGCAGACGGAGAGTGGATCCCCAATATGTATGGCGGAAAAGAGAATCTCGAAGCTGTTGACTTTATCAAAACCCTTTCCGATACCGTAAAGAAAGAAAAGAGCGGTGCCCTTCTCATTGCGGAAGAATCCACTGCATGGCCGAAAGTCACCGGCGCGACGGATGATGACGGCCTCGGATTTGATTTTAAATGGAATATGGGATGGATGAACGACTTTACATCTTATATGCGGTTTGATCCCTTCTTCAGGGCGCAGCATCACGGAGAACTGACCCTTTCCATGGTTTATCAGTACAGTGAGAATTTCCTCCTTGAGGTTTCCCATGACGAAGTGGTTCACGGAAAGAGTTCCATGATCGGCAAAATGCCCGGCGAGATCCCGGATAAATTTGCAAACCTCCGGGCTTTCTACGGCTATATGATGACCCATCCCGGCAAAAAGCTTTTGTTTATGGGACAGGATTTTGCCCAGTTTGATGAATGGAATGAGAAAAAGAGCGTGGAATGGGATCTGCTGCAGTATGAGCAGCACGCCACCATGAAAGAGTATGTAAAAGCGCTGCACCAGATGTATCGCAAATATCCTGCCCTCTATGAGCTTGATAACGATCCGGATGGATTTGAGTGGATCAATGCCATTTCCGCCAATGAAAATGTCATTGTGTTCCTGCGCAAAACAGCCAATGAAAAAGATACGCTTCTTGTGGTCTGCAATTTTGCCAATGAAGCCAGAAAGGAGTATCGTATCGGCGTTCCCTTCCCCGGTAAGTACAAGGAAGTGCTCAATTCCGATGCCAAGAAGTTCGGCGGAAAGGGCATGGCAAATGTCAGATGGATCGCATCCGATGAAAAAGAATGGGACGGAAAAGAAGATTCCATCAGCTTTAAGATGCCGCCTTTGAGTATGCAGGTGTTCTGCTATACGCCTTTCACGGCAAAAGAGATCGCAGAGATTGAACGAAAGAAAGAGGAAGAAAAGCAGAGAAGGATCGAGCAGCAAAAGTTAGCCGATGCTTCCGAAGCGGAGAAAGAAGCAAGAAGGATCGCCGATGAGGCAAAAGAGCATGCGCTGATCGCTCAGGAAGAAGCAAAACTTGCCATGAAGCGTGCTTTGGAAGAAGAAAAGAGGGCCAAAGAGCTGGAAAAAGAAGCCAAAGCCCTGGAAAAGAAAGCGCAGAAGGCAGCCGAGCAGATCAAGCAGATCAAAGATGAGGCAAAGTTCTTATAAGAACTGCAATAAAATAAATACAAAGGAAGTAAAAAAATGGAAGTAATGTACAAGAGTACCAGATCAGACAGTGCACCTATCACTGCATCCCAGGCGATTTTAAAGGGACTTGCTCCCGACGGAGGATTGTTTGTACCGGATCATATCCCGGCCTTTGATAAAAGTCTTTCCGAGCTTTCAAAGCTTTCCTATCAGGAGCTGGCTTACGAAGTGATGAAGCTTTATCTGACGGATTTTACAAAAGAAGAACTGGAAGGCTGCATCGCCAGAGCCTATGATGAGAAATTCGACACTAAGAAGATCGCACCTTTGAAAAAGACTGGTAAAGATACCTGGTATCTGGAGTTGTTCCATGGAAAGACCATTGCATTCAAGGATATGGCTCTTTCCATTCTGCCGCATCTTTTGACTACCAGTGCAAAGAAGAATCAGGTAAAAAATGAGATCGTGATCCTGACCGCAACAAGCGGTGATACGGGAAAAGCTGCTCTTGCAGGATTTGCGGATGTTCCGGGAACACGGATCATCGTATTTTATCCCAAGGATGGTGTTTCCAAAGTACAGGAACTTCAGATGGTAACCCAGAAGGGTGATAACACCGATGTGATCGGTATCAAGGGTAATTTTGACGATGCCCAGACCGGCGTAAAAATGATGTTCTCCGATACAGAGCTGGCTGAGCGAATGAACGCAAAGGGTTATCAGTTCTCATCTGCTAACTCCATTAACATCGGAAGACTGGTTCCTCAGATCGTTTACTATGTCTATGCCTATGTTTCGCTTTTGGCAGAAGGCAGCATTACCGAAGGAGAGAGCATCAATGTATGTGTTCCCACAGGTAACTTCGGTAATATTCTGGCAGCTTACTATGCAAAACTCATGGGACTTCCCATTGACAAGTTGATCTGCGCTTCCAATGAAAATAAAGTGCTTTTTGATTTCTTTGCCAGCGGAACCTATGACAGAAACAGAGATTTCATCCTGACCAGTTCTCCTTCCATGGATATTCTGATCTCCTCCAATCTGGAGAGACTGATCTACAGGATCTGTGATCATGATGCTGCGAAAAACGCAAAACTGATGCAGGCGCTTACTTCCGGCGGCGTTTATGAGATCACGGAGGACCAGAAGAAAGCGCTTTCCGATTTCTGGGGCGGTATGGCTACGGAAGAGGAATGCTTTACCAAGATCAGAGATCTTTACAAGGAAGAAAAGTATGTGATCGATACCCATACAGCTGTGGCAGGTGCTGTCAGCGACAAATACAGAGCCGAAACAGGGGATGAGAAGAAGATGGTGATCGCATCCACCGCCAGCCCCTACAAATTCAGCCGCAGTGTTATGAGCGCCATTGATCCGGCTAATAAAGACAAAGAAGAGTTTGCTCTCATCGATGAGCTTGAGAAGGTCAGCGGGGTTGCTGTTCCCCAGGCTATTGAAGAGATCCGGAAAGCGGAAGTTCGTCATAAGACCGTTTGCGAGAAGGACGGAATGAAGGCGGAAGTGGAGAGAATTTTAGGGTTATAAGCACTCCGATTGCTCATGTGG
>JAIKWF010000017.1 GCA_024685005.1 Lachnospiraceae bacterium | reverse complement strand
TGGGTGCAAAAACCTGTCATCTGCTGAATCTGGTACTCTTCCAAAAAAGCTTCGTACACCGGCTCGATCATCGGAATCCTTCTCTCTCCCGCTTTGGTCTTCGGAGTATTGATATGAAGGGTTCCTCCCTCCTCATCAACTCTGCGATGAACCAGATTGTGATTGATGTCTATAATCCGATTCTCAAAGTCCAGGTCACACCAACGGAGTCCAACGCATTCACCGATTCTCATACCGCTTCCGATAAGCACGGTGATCAGAGGTTTCCATCCCTGATAGCGGTGATTATCGTAAAGATAATTCATAAATGCCTTTTGTTCCGCAAGCGTTAATGCCTCACGCTTCTTGGTAACCCATACATGACTCTTCTTGATTTCACCAAGCACTCCCGCCGCCGGATTAACTCTGATCAGTCCATCCCTTACAGCCATCTGAAATGCCGGATGAAGCTGTGTGTGAACGTTATCTACTATCGCAGATGATAAGCCCTTATCCACTATCAGCGTATAATAGAATTTCTTCACATCAGAGTATTTAACATCTACCAGTCTGCGCTTTCCGAATGTCTCCCGGATATAGTGATCATAACAATAGATGTAATTCACTCTGGTCGTCGGCTTCAGGTCATACTTTTGAGAAATGTATGCGTCATATACCTGATTGACTGTTGTGCGCTCTGCCTTACGGGGATCCAGTCCATCCTCAAGGTCTCTTCTTATCTTCTGTTCCTTCTTGCGAAGGCTAATGAGATCCGGTGCGTATACTACCTGTCTGTTATGATCCTTATCAGTATAAGAATATGAGTATCGTCCGTCCGTTCTCTGGCACTCACCGCTTCTGAGCGCATAGCCACGGGAGTCCTTTCTGCTTTGTGCCATTTTCGTCCCTCCTTATTAATAAGAAGGAACAACTTCCTTATGGCTTGGTCTTGTAGAGAAGCTCAAGAGCCTCTTTCAAAACTTGGGATTGAGTGAGATTCATTTTCTTGCAGTATGCCAGCAGTCTGTCACGTTCCTGTTCGGAAATCCTTAATCCAACTCTGATTGTCTTCGGATGATCTACCGGAGGTCTTCCGTGTCCTGCCATTATGCTGCTCCTTTCATGAACTCTGAATTCATTATATCAAATGTCCGACATTTAATCAATGTTAACTTTATAATCCTAGGAAGTTGTTCTGTTCCGTCCTTATCCGTCTACAGTTCTCTAAAGTTTTCCAAATACTCTTCAATGATTTCCGTATTAACCAGCACGATACGTCTGATGCGATAGACAGCCTTGGCTTCCTTGGCCAGATCCATGAAGGAATGGATTCCCATGGAAAACATTGCTGCGCCTTCTTCGTATTTCACGAACTTCTTCTTTCCGTTTGTAAGAAGTCCATCGATATTCTCAACTTCTTTTCTCTTGTATGCCATAATCTCTTTCCTCCCTTATAACGTCTCCCTGAAAAACGGGATGATCCTCTGCTCCAATGTCTTCCTAGTTGCTGCAATAAGATTTGCTATCGTCTGATAAGCCCGATCTTCCTCTTCGGCAATCTGAACCGCTGTGGATTCTTTCTTGATAAAGCGACTTGTTATCCTGTATTCCCTCTCAGGAATTGCTTCAAGGTTGGTATTGAAAATCTCATACTCTCTTCGCATCATTTGGATAGTTAAAATGTCTCTTTTATGCTTCTCGGGGGTATCAGTATACTTCAGTATATCTCCTGAAAAATCGCTTTTCTCGATTGTCTCATGAATCATCAGATTCTCGATAGCCTGTCTGGATGTAGGATCGCTTACCCTCAGATCTTGAATTCTCACTCCGAGATCTTCGCCATTCTTAGCTCTGAGATTATATTCTCTCTCATATAAAATCCTGTTGAATAATCCAATCTCATAACTGTCTATCAGCTTTGGGAAAACTCCGTAGTTCCTGTAAATCAGCATGAAACGCTCGTGGGGATTACTCTGTCCATACATATCCACCAACTTATCATCTGTTATACACATATTCGCA
>JAIKWF010000093.1 GCA_024685005.1 Lachnospiraceae bacterium | reverse complement strand
AAAGTGTTTTACTATTTTGAACAGATCTGCAATATTCCCCACGGATCCTATCATGAGAAGGCCATCAGTGACTATCTGAAGGAATTTGCAAAGGAGCGGGGGATCACCTGCTATCAGGACGATCTGTATAATATCATTATGCTTTTGCCCGCCAGCAAAGGCCGAGAGAATGAGGAGCCCGTGATCCTGCAGGGCCATATGGACATGGTCTGCGAACCCCGTCCCGGCAGCGGCATTGACATGGAAAAAGAAGGGCTGCAGCTGGAGGTTGAAGGAGACTGGATCAGTGCTAAGGATACCACCCTTGGCGGAGACGACGGGATTGCAGTGGCATATATGCTGGCCATTGCAGATGACCCTTCCGTTTCCCATCCGCCCCTTGAATATGTGATCACCGTATCGGAAGAAGTGGGAATGGAAGGAGCAGTGGGCATTGATCTGTCCATGCTCAAAGGCAGAACCCTGATCAATATTGACTCCGAAGATGAAGGGATCTTTACCGTTTCCTGCGCCGGCGGACTTCGGGCGGACGCTACGATCCCGGTAAAAAGGCAGCAGCCGAAGAATGACAGCGATAAGGACGTGTATGAGCTGGTCGTATCCGGACTTTTGGGAGGCCATTCCGGTTGCGAGATCGATAAAAAAAGAGCCAATGCAAACATGCTCATGGGCAGGGCGTTATATGCTCTTTCGGAAAAATGCGAGATACAGCTTTTTTCCTTAGAAGGCGGCAATAAGGATAACGCCATTCCCATCCGGTGCCGGGCGCTGATCGGTATCAAAAAAGAGGATCAGGCAGTGGCAGCAGAGCAGATGGAAAAGGTGAAGGCAATGTTTGCAGCTGAATATGCGGCAACGGATAAAGACATCAGCGTAACCCTGAAAGAGATGCAGGCTGAGGAAAGCAAGGAAGATCAATCCATGCAGCAGCCCCTTACTGCTGAGAGTCTGGAAAAAGTGACATCGTACCTTATGAGTGTACCCAACGGCATTCAGAATATGAGCGCTTCCGTGGAAGGGCTGGTGGAAACCTCCCTGAATCTGGGGGTTTTGAAGCTGGAAGAGGAAAGCCTCATCGCTACCCATTCCGTCAGAAGCAGCGTTACCACCCGAAAAGAATATGTGGCAGCAAGGCTATCCTGCCTGGCAAAAGCCTTTGGCGGAAGTATTTCTATTCGGGGAGACTATCCTGCCTGGGAGTATAAGGAGGATTCAAAGCTTCGTGACAAGGTGATCCTGCTTTACCGCGAAATGTACGGAAAAGAACCTGTTGTGGAAGGAATTCATGCAGGACTGGAGTGTGGTATTCTGGCATCCAAGCTTCCCGGTCTGGATGCGGTATCCATGGGACCTGATATGCGGGATATCCACACCTTCAACGAAAAACTTTCCATCTCTTCTACGGAGCGTGTTTACCGGTTTCTTCTGAAGCTTTTGGCATAGCTGTGCAGCGAAACGTTTTGATTTTACGGTTGCCAGAAACGGCGCGATAGAGTATAATAGCACACGCGACTGTCAACCAGAATAGGAGAGAAACGAGACAATGCCAGCAACGATACGCGACATTAAAGAACAAACCGGTTTGTCTCTGGCCACGATTTCCAAGTATTTAAACGGCGGAAATGTGCTGCCTGAGAACAAAAAAAAGATTGAAGCATCCATCAAAGATCTTCACTATGAAGTGAATGAACTTGCCAGAGGACTGGTCACCAGTAAGACCAGGACCATTGGTATTATGGTACACAATATCAGCAGTCCCTTCAGCGGCCAGATCCTGCATTATCTGACAGAGGCTCTTCGGGAAAAGCAATACGGGGTTTTGATTTGCGATTCCAACAATGACGAGAAGCTGGAGCGGGAGAATGTTAAATATCTGCTGGGAAAAAAGGTAGACGGCATCATCGTGGTTCCCGTAACGGCAGATCCCACATTTCTGGATGCAACCTTTAAGAAAAATGTACCGGTAGTTCTTTTGGACCGGACCTTATCCGGCGGCAGGTTTGACTGTGTAAAGATCGATAACCGCGGAGCAGTTGTCCGCGCCATGCAGGTGCTTTTAAATAACCGCCATACCAAAATTGCCATTATCGCATCCAAGCGGGAATACACCGGTCGTGAGAGATACACGGGATTCGGTGAGGCAATGAAAAGAGCGGGCCTTACCATGCACAAACCCTACGTTAAACTGGGAGTACATTCCCTTGCCTGGGGCTATGAGAGCATGAAAGAGCTTTTGGCGATGAAAGACCGTCCCACCGCCGTATTTACCGATAACTATGAGATCACCCTGGGTGCTATGATGGCCATCAATGAGTCAGGATTCAAATGCCCGGACGACATTTCCGTATTGGGATTTGACGACAATGTGATCTTCCACCTCATCGATCCGCCGGTATATATGGTAAAACAGCCCCTGAAGGAAATGAGCAACAAAGCAGTGGAGCTGATCCTGGGCAGGATCGAAACCGGTTCTTTGGAAATGCCCATGGAGATTTCCCTGGGAACGACGCTGGTAGAAGGCGAATCGGTTAAAAAGCTGTAAAAAAAATGATCCGCAAATCGTACGGCGGACATCGTGATCATGCGATAGAAAAACCACAGGATCCGAAGCAGAAATGCTTTGGATCTTTTTTTATGCACAAAAAGCTTCGGTTTTTCTTGTTATTTCGAGTGCGCGAACCGATTCGAGCAAACATGTATTTGAAAAAGCGTCTTGACTATTTTAATCCCTTGTGCAATAATGAATTCAACAGAGCGAAACGTTTCGCCCGTAACGACGGAAAGGAGAGAAAAAGATGCTGAAAGGAATACCGCCTGTTTTATCTCCGGATCTGTTAAAAGTACTGGCCGAGATGGGTCATACAGACGAGATCACCATTGCGGACGGCAATTTTCCGGGACATTCCTTCGGAAAGCCGGTGATCCGGATGGACGGACATGGTGTACCGGAGATCCTGGATGCCATTTTGCAGGTCTTTCCCTTGGACACCTATCCTGACAGAAACGGACAGATGCACGGGCCCTGCACGCTGATGGCTTTAGAGCCCGGGGACGTGGGCAAACTGGAGACTCCCATCTGGGATACCTATAAAGAGATTGTTGCAAAATACGATCAGCGGGGCGCCGAGGCCTTTGAAGAGATCAACAAATGGAAGTTTTACGATCAGACAAAAGAGAAGTCCTGCTGCGTGATCATGACCTCGGAAAAGGCACTTTATGCCAACATTATTCTGCGCAAGGGTGTTGTGTAGTTCTTACTCACATCTCACATTTACAACACATACTCACAAAAATAGTTCCAATCTCATACGCACAACACTCTTACGAAGAATAGTTTCAACACACACATACAACATACATAACACACACTACAACATAAATAAGCGTAAAAAGGAGAACAGAAATGGCAGTAAAAATGAGAGGTGCGATTCTGCCGGGCAATTCCACGGTAGAGCTGAAGGATTTTGATATTCCCAAACCGGGATTCGGCCAGGTGGTGATCAAGACCAAGGCTACCACCATTTGCGGCAGCGATATCCGCTGCATTTACAGAGAGCATACGGGAAAAGGCGCAGAGGGCTATATTCCCGGCATGATCGCAGGCCATGAGCCCAGCGGCCTGATCGTGGAAGAAGGCGAAGGCCTGAAACGGTTTAAAAAGGGCGACCGTGTTATCGTATATCACATTTCCGGATGCGGTGTCTGCAACAACTGCCGCAGAGGATATTATATTTCCTGCACCAGTAAGTTCAGAGCAGCTTACGGCTGGCAGAGAAACGGCGGAATGGGAGAATACATTCTGGCGGATGAAAAGGATCTGGTGGCACTTCCCGATGAACTGTCTTACAAGGACGGTGCCCAGGTTGCCTGCGGTTTCGGTACCGTATATGAAGCCATCGAAAAGATCGGTATCAGCGGCAACGATGCGGTTCTGGTAACGGGACTGGGCCCTGTGGGACTGGCAACGCTGATGCTTTGCAAGGCACTGGGAGCCAATCAGCTCATCGGCGTGGAAATGAACGATTACCGTATCGATCTGGCTAAGAAGCTGGGTCTTGTGGATCAGGTATTTAAGCCCGGTGATGATACTTTGGAAAAGATCCTGGAAGTTACCAGGGGAAGAGGCGTGGAAAAAGCCATCGACTGCTCCGCCTCCGATCCCGGCAGACAGCTGGCCATCCGTGCGGTTCATGATTATGGCAAGATCGCTTTTGTAGGAGAAGGCGGAACCTGTAATTTCAATCCCAGCCCTGACATCATTCACGGACAAAAGACCATCTACGGCTCCTGGGTTACCTCTCTTTGGAGAATGGAAGAGCTGGTGGACAGACTGGTTCGCTGGGGAATCCATCCCGATGAACTGATCACACATGAGTTTTCCATCGAGCAGGCCAGCGAAGCTTATGCACTTATGGCTTCCGGACAGTGCGGCAAAGTTGCGGTTATTTTCGGCGACCAGGATGAGAAATAACGGAGGAAAAACATGAGCGAAACAGTAGATGTAACAAAAGTGCCCCTTCGGAAGCTTTACACGGGAGCTTCTATGCCGGCAGTGGGACTTGGTACCTTCGGCTCCGACAAATATTCGCCGGATCAGGTTTCCGAGGCAGTATACGGAGCAATAAAGGCGGGCTATCGGATGCTGGACTGTGCTTCCGTTTATCAGAATGAAGATAAGATCGGAAAAGTGATCAAGCGCCTTTTGGATGACGGTGTAGTAACCCGGGAAGAGCTTTTTATCACCTCCAAGGTATGGAATGATCAGCACAGAGAAGTGAGAAAGGCAGCGGAAAAAAGCCTTGCGGATCTGGGTCTTACCTATATCGATCTGTATTTTGTCCACTGGCCCTTCCCCAACTATCATGCACCCGGGTGCGACGGGGATTCCAGAAATCCTGATTCCAAGCCATTTTCCGTAGAGGAGTTCATGGATACCTGGAGACAGTGCGAGGAGCTTGTGGAAGCAGGACTGGTAAAAGCCATCGGTATGTCAAATATGACTGTATCCAAGCTGGAAAAAGTCCTTCCCCTCTGCAAGATCAAACCGGCGGCTTTGGAGATGGAATGCCACCCATCCTTCCAGCAGGAGGAACTCTTTGACTTTGCACTGCGTCATGAGATCGCACCCATCGGTTTTTGCCCCATCGGTTCACCTTCAAGGCCGGAAAGAGACCGGACAGCGGAAGATGTGGCGGATACGGAACTGGAAGAAGTTGTTGCCGTAGCAAAGAACCACAATGTACATCCTGCGGTGATCTGCTTAAAATGGGCAGTGCAGCGGGGGCTTACCCCCATTCCTTTTTCAGTAAAGGAGCCCCAGTACATTTCCAATCTGAAATGCGCCACGGAGGATCCCCTGACAGAGGAAGAAATGGAGCTTTTGAAAAAGGCAGAGAGAAACTGCCGTCTGGTCAAAGGACAGGTCTTTTTGTGGCCCGGTGCCGATGACTGGAATGCATTATGGGAGTAACCGGACAATTGTCCTCCCGTCCGATTAAAAAGGTCATGCCGCATGCTTTCGCGCTGCGGCATGATTTTTATCTTTCCGATCTGCGGCTCGGATGTATCCCGGTACACCGGTTCCCAATTAACCGGGCCAAATCCATCCGTCGAATGATAGTCCGGCTATTTGAAAACCACCGTACTAGAGCGTTTGTCACAGCATGACATTGCAAATATTTGTAAAAATGGTAGAATGGTTTTTGTGCGTATTAACAGCAACAAACAGGAAAGGGGAAAAAATGAAAGGTTTTAAACAGGTAACAAAGAGGATCGCTTGTCTGCTTTTGAGTACAGCTTTGCTGGCTGCGGGCGGGATCAGCATGGTATATGCCGATGAGCAGGAACAGGAGGAGAAAATCAACTGGGTAGCGCCCATCGATGTGCAGTCTATTAAAGATCATGCAGAGGGCGAAGGCTGGAGCTACGATGCCAAGACAAAGACGCTGGTCTTGTCGGGTGTGAATTTCGATGCTTACGCGGGTGGATATTCCTATACCGAAGATCCTGAACATGAGGCAATGACAGGCTGGATTTCGTCTATATTTGAGCTGTCTCCCGGATCAACTGTTATTGTAAAGGAAGGAACGGTCAATAATCTGCGGGCCAGAATCGGAGGCGATACGTTTGACTGCAGGGAGATCGGAGAAGGGATTACCATCAAGGGCGGCGGTATATTAAATCTTTTTTTTAATGAAATTGCAATTCACAGCGGAACGGATGTAACACTGGAAGACCTTACGATCACAATGAAAAACGGCGACATCTTCGGTATGTTATATCCCGACAGCAAGGATCCGAAAAAAGACCATGTTTTTACGCTGAAGGGGTGCGATCTGACCATTGATAATTGTACCGGAGGAATATATAACTATGGGACCACTTTCAGAGGAAAAAACCCGGATGATGCGTTTGCAAACTATGATGAAAAGAATGTGCGTACAGCGTCTATCAATATTGTAGACAGCAATGTCAAGATGAATGTTAAGCTGGATCAAAGTCAGGAGAGAAACCACAGCTGCTTCCTTGTCAGAGGCGGAAAATTGAACATTGATAATTCCAATCTGGATCTTACCTCTTATCATGAAGCAGTAAATGTATGGAAGACATATCCTGCGGGAGCACAGGCAGAGAACCTGATCTGCCTCAATAACGTAAAGCTGCCGGAGGATGTGGAGATTTCTTCAGATGAGATCCATGGAAAAAATGCCTTTGTAAAAGGAGAGACCTTCGTTAAAAAGGGAGATAAGCTGGCGCTTAGTTTTGACAAGGGTGCGGGAAATGATACGATGGATATGTCTTTTGGACATAAATTTGCAAACGGTGTACATACTCTTGTCATCAAAGGGACGAAATCCATTTCGCAAAATCCCGGACCGAAGCCTGAGGATCCCCAGGATAAACCGGAAGAAAAGCCGGACACCGTATCCGGAAATGCGGCTACGCCGGAAGGAAACAAGGATAACGAAAACGTTACGCTGGAAGGATTAACTCGGGCTGTCACCACAGCAGATACAGATAAAGGCGATGTAGAGGGCAGTAAATTTGCAGGTCTGTTTTTAAAAGCCAAAAGCGGAAAGAAAAAGATCACCCTTTCCTGGAAAAAGATCAAAGATGCAGACGGCTATGTGATCTACGGCAGTCCCTGCGGCAGCAAAATGCAGCAGATCACAAAAGTGAAGGGCAACAAATATACAGCCAAAAAGCTGAAAAAGGGTAAGTATTACAAGTATATGGTAGTTGCCGTAAAGGGTGATCAGGTGCTGTCTGTTTCTCAGGGAGCCCATTGCGCTACCGCAGGGGGGAAATACGGCAATCCCACGAAACTGACTGTAAAGAAAAAGAACCTTACTTTAAAGCAGGGAAAAGGAGCCCGGATCAAAGTCAAAGTAAAGACAAACAAAAAGGCAAAATGGCATATTGCAAAATACCGGTTTGAATCTTCGGATCCGGCAGTAGCCACCGTGAATAAAAAAGGTAAGGTAAAAGCCGTATCGAAAGGCAAATGCAGCATTTATGTATATGCCCAGAACGGAATCTATAAGAAAGTTAGCGTAACCGTAAAATAAAGGATGAACAGTAAGAAAAGTCGCAGCAATGAGCTGCGGCTTTTTTGTGTTATCAGTCTTGACTTCGCCGTACGGCAAAATGTATAATCAGATTATACGGATTATGCCGTACGGCAAAATTTGATTATGAGAGGTATTCACTATGATCATCAGAAATACAGCAGCATTTGGGGAAGAAGTCAGAAAACGCAGGAAAAAACTGGGCTACACGCAAAAGTACATATCCGATTGCACCGGGCTATCCGTTACTTTTATCTCGGACTTGGAAAACGGGAAAAAGACCATAGAGCTGGGGAAAGCCCTTTTACTTGCCAATATGCTGGGTATGGATCTTGCGCTGAAAGAGAGGGACGAAAGGCAATGAGAGAACTGAAAGTTTATGTGGAAATACAGGGCATTCAGAGATTTGTGGGGAAAATATCCGGCAATTCTTATCAGGATGCAGTCTTTCAATATGACAGGTCCTATATGGATGCATCTTTCGGGTCACCCATTTCCGTATCGCTGCCTTTTCAGGAAGAAGCATTTTCCCCGGAAAAAACGGGCACATTCTTTGAAAGTCTTCTTCCGGAGGGTTTTTCCAGAAGAGCGGTAGCCCAGTGGGCGAAATCCGACGAAAAGGATTATCTGTCTCTTTTGGCCGGTCTTGGCAGAGAATGCCTGGGTGCGCTGCGGATCGCGGAAGACGACAACGATCGGACGGAATGCTATGAAAAGCTGTCCGCAAAAAGGATCAGAGAACTGGCAGCTGAGGGAGCAACCAGATCTACGGAAATCCTGATGCAAACCCATCTGTCCCTCACCGGGGCTTCCGGAAAGGCAGGACTATATTATGACCGGGAACATGACAGCTGGTATCTGCCCAAGGGAGAAGCTCCCAGCAGTCACATTGTCAAGCAAAGCCATGTCCGGCTTTCGCAGATCGTCTTGAATGAACAGCTGTGCATGCTGACAGCAAAGAATCTGGGGCTTTCCGTGCCGGACAGCTTTATCGTGGATTTAGAGCGTGGACGGGATGAGGATGTGCTTTTTGCTACGGCACGATTTGATCGTGTTATGGGAAAAGGGCGCAGGATAGATGGGCTGATCGCTCCGCTAAGGCTTCATCAGGAGGATTTTGCCCAGGCTCTTGGAATCCCCGCGGAACAAAAATATGAAAAAGTAAGGCAGGGATATCTGGGAAAAATGTTCCGGCTGCTGCAGACCTTTTCAGCCGACCCCATCGCAGACAGGGAGGAGCTTCTTCGGCGGATCGTGTTTGATTACCTCATCGGTAATACGGATTGTCATATTAAAAATTTCTCATTGCTCTATGACCCTGATCTGCGATTTGTCAGACTGGCACCGGCTTATGACATCGTAGCAGCACGGGTATATCATATGACGGATGAAATGTCCTTTTTCATTGGAGATACGCTTTCTATCGATAAGATCAGGCGCAGCAGTTTTCTTTCCTGCAGCGAAGAGATCGGGTTTGGTAAAAGGATGACGGAAGGAATTTTTGATAAAGTATCCGACGGATTTGAGGAGGCGCTTGACCGGGCGGCAGATACGCTTTGCGGGCAGGGATTTGAAGAGGCAAAAAAATTGCAAAGGCAGATCCTGCAGACCGGAGGATATGCACAGATCTGATGCATGTCTGATGTACGTGGCTTTGATGTTCGGCTTTACGTTCCCGTGGCATGTTTGGTATAATAGGAATGAAACCCAAAAAAGGAAGAGAAGCAAAAAATGATATACGAAAACATACTTGATGCGGTAGGCCATACGCCTATGATCCGCTTAAACAAAATGGCTCCGCCCCACGGAGCGGAGATCCTGGTAAAAATGGAAGGCCTGAACGTGGGAGGATCCATTAAAACCAGAACAGCACTGAACATGATCCGTCAGGCAAAAAAGGCGGGACTTTTACAGGATGATTCCATTATCGTGGAACCCACCAGCGGTAACCAGGGCATCGGCCTTGCGCTGGTAGGCGCAGTGATGGGGTATAAAACCGTGATCATCATGCCGGACTCCGTCAGCGAAGAGCGGCGCAAGCTGGTCCGTCACTACGGAGCAAAGGTTAAGCTGGTTCACGACGCAGGTGACATCGGTGCCTGCATAGAGGAGTGCCTTCAGACAGCCCTTCGGATGCAGGAAAAGGATCCCAGAGTATTTGTACCCCAGCAGTTTGCCAACAGGGACAACCTTATGGCCCATAAAAAATACACGGGACTGGAGATCATGGAACAGGTAGCCGGACCCATTCACGGCTTTTGCTCCGGCATCGGAACAGGAGGCACCATTACCGGGATCGGAGAAGTGCTAAAAGCCCAGTACCCGGACATTGAGATCTGGGCTGTGGAGCCGGAGAATGCGGCGATTCTGGCAGGAGGTACCATCGGTACTCATATGCAGATGGGAATCGGAGATGGTATCATTCCCGAGATCCTGAATCAGAAGATTTATTCGGATATTTATGTGGTAACGGATGAAGAAGCCATTGAAACGGCCAAGCGGCTGGCACGGGAGGAAGGTCTGATGGTGGGCATTTCCAGCGGAACCAATGTGGCAGCGGCCATTAAACTGGCGGAAAAACTCGGAGAGGGAAAGACAGTGGTTACGGTCCTTCCCGATACGGCAGAGCGGTATTTTTCCACGCCGCTGTTTGAAGAATAGGACGCAGGTCGATATAAAGCAAAGAGACAGATTACGGATCAGGGTTGATCGTCAGCGGTCATACGCAATTACCGGGAAAGGAGAAGAACAATGAGAAGAAGAAACGGATTAAAAACAGCAGCATACATACTCTCATTCGTTCTGGCAACAGAGAGTACTATCGGCGGAGCATCTCTTACGGAGGTGTTTGCAAAGCCTGCGGAAAAAAGCGCAGCTTCAGTCCCGGCAGAAGATAACATAGCGAAAATGCCTGTGGAAGAAGAGATCGAAAGTCAGGAGGCAGTGCCGGAGACGGTACCCATCGCACCTGCAGATCCGATGGCAACAAATACTCTGCTGTATGATCAGGACGGAAATTTGATCTCAGGGGAAAACTACGGGTATCAGCCCTGCGCCCAGGACATCAACGCGCCTGCGGCAGACCCTTCTCTTACACCTGATCTGGCGGAAAAAATGATCCATCTGGATGGCGAAGAAGCGGAGGAAAGCTTATCTTCCGAATCTGCATTTGAAGATGCTTTGCCGGCAGCGTATCCGGCAAGTAACACCAATACCACGGCACTTCAAAATTATTTGAAAAATAATGTAATGCCGACCCGCAATCAGAATCCTTACGGTTCCTGCTGGGCCCATGCGGCTATGGCAAGTATGGAATTGTACCGGAACAGAATGCAGAATGTTCCTCTTAGTACAGATGATCTGTCAGAGTATCACCTGGCACATTTTACCTTTGGCGGAGGAACGACGCAGATCGTTTCCGAACAGGATACCGGAGATACCTACACATTTGATGGTACTAAGCTTTCTTCAGATGATAAGACACGATATGGAATACAAAATGCAAGTAATATGACTACTTCTGAAAAAGATATTGTTTTTCTGGATCGTGGCGGAAATGCCAATGATTCCGGACATACACTGATGCATTGGAAGGGCGCTGCGGCAGAAAGCGATGCCACCTATCCGAGATCAAGCTCCAGATCAGATGTCATCAGTGAGCCATCCGGTGGCTGGTCAGCTGTTGAATACAAAGATGCTGCCAGAATGCAGAATCAGTACCGGATCAATCCGCAGAAAAATCCGGATCTCGTAAAGCGCTACATCAGAGAATATGGCGGGGTACAGACATCTTACTATCATGCAGACGGCGGATTAAAGCAGACAAATAAAACCACCGGAGAGGTGATCTTTGACGATACCCAGGGCCCCGGTTATTTCAATACAACCTATAACAGCTACAACCTGCCCAGAGCAGTGGGTACCAATCATGCCATAACGCTGGTAGGCTGGGATGATAATTTCCCCAAAGAAAATTTCAATTATCCGGCCCAGGAGGATGGAGCGTGGCTGATCCGTAACAGCTGGAGCATCAATTCGGAAGCGAGATTTTCCATGTATACCTATTTTTGGATTTCCTATGAGGATAAGTCATTAAAGGATACGGTATTTGTATTTACGACCCAGGAAGATAAGGACCGGCTGGATTATAATTATTATTATGATGCCGTGCTGCATGGTTCCAGCGGATATCCTTATAATTCAACCACCGCCTATCAGCTGGCTGCTGCCAATGTATTTGTTGCCTCCGGAAGCCAGTCTCAGGAATGTCTGCGGGCAGTGACGATTCAGGAAACGAACACATCTGCTGCCAATGCAGGATATGAAGATGGAGGCGTTCCTTATGAGATCCGGATTTACAAAGGATTAAAGACTACGGATGAGCCGGATCAGGGAACCCTTGCCTATACACAGACAGGAACCCTTCCCTTTTCCGGTATGTATACCATCAATCTGGATGAAGGCGTGATGCTGGATCATGAGGAACGGTATTCGGTTGTTGTTTTGTTAAAAGACGGAAGAATGACGCCGGACATTGAATACGGTCATACGGAGAAGCCTGCCGTGATCACGACAACAGTCGGCTGCGGCGCAGAAGGACAAAGCTACTTAGGATATTTCTATACAGGTGGCCGTAGTAGCTGGACCGATCATAAAACACGTAATTACGGCAACTTCTGTATCGGTGCCCAGACCATCGAGATCCCCAAGCTTTCCGCCACAAAATCGGGAAGTAATCTGAAGATCACCTGGACCAAGCCTGCAAAAGCGGAAGGATATGAGCTTTGCAGCAGCACCACGAAGGATGGGACTTACGAAACGATATACATGACCATAGATCCCACGGTGGGTTATTATCAGGCGTCCTTAGACACATTAAAGAATAAGTATTATAAGATCTACAGACTTACCAACGGGGTCAGAAACGAGGCATCCGTTTCCGAAATCGTATTCTTTGACGAAAACGGAAGCACACCGACGAAGCACATGAC
>JAIKWF010000028.1 GCA_024685005.1 Lachnospiraceae bacterium | reverse complement strand
AATGATCCTGGATAAGAAGGCACCCACCAAGACAGAAGACGGATATGTGAAGTATCTGGTTGGAAATGAAGAAGTGACCGAAGTAGTAAAACTTGGGGAAGCTACTTTTGACGGCAAGGTAAAAGCGGTAAGCGGCCTTGTATATTCCGGTAAAGCTCAGGAGCTGGTATCCGCAAAAGAAGCTGTGACCGGCGGTAAGATCCTGTATCGTCTCGGCGCAGAGGGTACCTGGCAGGAGACGGTTCCCGCGGCAGCAAACGCAGGGGATTACGCTGTATATTATTACGTTAAAGGGGATGAGGACCATAGGGATAAGGGAAGCGAAAAAGAGCCTCTGGGACCTGTGACTGTAACGATTGCGGCAAAAGCCGTAGTTGTAACACCAGATGGAGCGCAGAGCAAGATCTGCGGCGAGAAGGATCCGGTATTTACCTATAAGGCAGAAGGCCTCATTGGTAAGGATACCTTAAGCGGAGCCCTGGCAAGAGAAGCAGGAGAAACTCCCGGAGAATACGCTTATAAGATCGGCACACTGGGCAGCGAAAACAAAAATTACAAGGTGAGCCTTGCGGAAAATGCAGGGAAGTTCATCATAAAAGATGCACCCAAGGAAGTATCAAAGGAAACCCTGAGCCTGAATGCAAAGCTCAAAGTAACCCAGACCGGATCCAAGATCAATGTAAAATGGGGCAAGGTCAAAGGTGCTGACAGTTATAAGGTTTATGTGGAATACTGCGGTAAGTCGAAATCCAAAACGGAAAAGACCACCAAAAAGACTTCCGTTACTCTGAGCAAGATCAAGGGTAAGAATCTGAATTTAAAGAAAGAGTTCAAGGTCTATGTAGTTGCCTATAAGAAGGTTAAAGGCAAAAAGACTGAGATCGCCAGAAGTCTGGATGCTCATGTTGCAGGCAGATTGAACAAGAAAAACACCAACGCCAAGAGTATCAGCTTGCAGCAGCCGAAGGTTACCATGACAGTCGGTGATACCCATGTGATCAAGGCAAAGACGAAACGGCAGAGCAAAAAGAAAAAACTTTTGGATGATTCCCATGAGAAGGAATTCCGCTATGCAAGCACGGACGTGAAAGTAGCCGGTGTCAGCGAAGACGGAACCGTAACAGCTTACGGCAAGGGAACTTGTACGATCTACGTTTATGCAAGAAACGGATTGGCCAAGAAAGTAAGCGTAACTGTACAGTAAACAACTGATCTTAATGTAACGAAGACCCCGCAGGTAACTGCGGGGTCTTCCGCTGAAAAGGATGCTAAGATCATCATAGAAGTATGTTTCCGCATTGCGGTTAAGGGATATGTTTTTTCAGGGTGCTTTCTTCCGGGGGGATATCAGGCTTGATCATCACCGGATGGTTTTTCCGGTGGGTTTTTCATGTCGCCGGAGGGCTTTTCCGGTCGCTCTCCGTCAGGCATTTCCGGCTTTTCGCCATTCTTGAAATCCGGAGGTGCTTCCATGCCTTCAGGGAGTGATGATTTGTCGAATCCCTCAGGAAGTTCGGGCTTTTCGCCATCGGGTGAAGCCTGCCTGTCGCCGCTGTCGGAGGTGGAGGCCTCGATCTTAAAGGCTTCTCCGGAAAGAGCGGTTCCTTCTTCGTATTCTTTTCCATCCACATACAGCTTATGTCCATTCAGATTGATGCTGTCTGCCTGGCATGTAAGACTTCCGATGTGGGAGTCGCCCGTCAGGGTCCAGGTGGATCCGTCCTTCAGTTCCACGTATACGCTGCCTTTGGCGCCATCTGTGTTGATCGTACCAGTAAAGGATGAGCCATCGGACAGATACAGGTTCAAGGTAGAAATGTCGTCTACGATCATGTTTCCGTCGATAGACTGGTTTGCGGCATACATGTTCACATGACCGCCGTTGGAGCCTTCCTTGCCCCAGCCGGCAGCTTCTGCCCGAAGAAAGACGCCGTCGCCGTTATTGGTTATGAAGGCATTATTGAAACGGATATCCGCCACTGTGTTGTTAACAAAGAAAACATCACCGTTTTCATTTGTCAAAGATCCGCCGTTCATCGTAAAAGAAGCGGTTCCCTGTGCAGCATCTCCCGACATGGACTGGTAGATCATGACTGCCTTATAGGTGCCGGATTTATCGCTGTTTGTTTGGTTGTTATCTGCAGAAAGAGTGACATTGTTCAGTGTGACGGAGTTTTTACCTTCAACAACGATGCCTTCGGATGCAGTAGAAGTAAGGTCAGCGTCCGACACGGTAATATCTGCAGTTGAATAAATGGCGGGAGAACCGATACCGTCGGTTGTATAGCTTCCACCAGTAACATTGACGGTTCCGCCGCCTCTGTCGGAGCGGATCGCGGCAGAGGATCTTCCGGATGTATGGATGGTCAGGTTTTCCGCATTTATTGTGCCACCGCCGGTCGTCATGATACCGCCGGAGCAGTTTCCTTCTGTTTCAATAGTGGAGGCCGAGATCGTTACGGTTGTTCCTTCACCATAAGAAAAAACCGCATTGGCGTGGGTTCCGTTTGTGTGGATATCAAGGCCTGATAGCGTAAGCGTAGCTGCATTTGTAGCAAAAACGGCACTGTTTTCACCATAAAAGTCCGCTTCGTCGCCGTCGGAATCGCCGGTTTTTTCAATGCTGAGATTTGCATATTCTTCCGTCGTCCCGTCTGCTTCTAACACATGCTCACCATCAGCATTGTTTTCCATACGTTCATCATATGTATTTTGATCTGTACCATTGCTGTCATCTGTTTCTGCCGTCATGGCGGTTTCATCACCGTCCGTCGGGCCTGCCTGTGCGGTTTGCGATCCTGCTTCTTTGACACCTTCACTTGCACATCCTGTCACTAGTGCGAAGATCATAGCGGCACCGAGCCAGGTTAAGAATCGTCTGTTCTTCATCATTTGATCCACTTCCTTTCGCTTGTTTAATGATTAGATGATAAAAAAGAATTATGTCCAAGTTGTGGGATTTGTTTGAGAAAAGTGTGTTATCCTTATGTGAAAAATGTGAACGAAATTCCCGCCCGGGGAGAAAACAGATCCCGTGGCCCCGGGTGCGTTTTCTATTGAATCATGATCGATCCTAGTATAGAATCTAATTTGTATGAGTCAATAGGAGCTGCGGCTTTGATGCGTCCGTCTACGATAAGCATTTCAGAGTCAAATGTGGCATGACATATTGGATGGAAGAATGAAGAATTGATTTATAAATTCATGTTTGTTGAGATCTTTAACTTTTTAAATACTGTGCTATGAGGATTATTGTATTTATTGTATTCTTCTTGATTTTGATTTCTGCTTTGTTGGGTAGCAGGTTTAGTTGATATTAATTGGAATACAATTTCATAAAGGAGGAGCTTGATGGGTAAAAAGAAAGTGGAGCATGTTGTTTTTGATGGCATGCGACAGATTAAAAAGAAGGTCAACATCAGCAAATACAATCAGAACACTCAAAAAAACTTTTTGCGGAAGAGTTTGAGGAATATCTTTCAAAGAAGACGGAAATCTGAAAATTGAAGGGGAAGAGCTTGTCGCAACTTGAAAAACAGGAGTCTATGCGGTATACTGACTAAGTTGTGTAGCTCTTTTTATGTGAAATTGGTGCGCTCGGAGCATCCGAAAGTCGCAGAAGCCAATAAATAAAGGAAAGCAGGTAGAAAAATGAAACTAGGAATCGTGAAAGAAAGCCCGGTTTCATGATTTCCCTCATAAATCCTTAAACATTCACGAAGTTCAATAAATTCAGGATCGACCACTTTTCTTACGACGATATATCTTGTTATAGATTCATGTATTTTCTGCAAAAATGGCACAGTCGTGGCATTCGGTATGGCACTCGATTTAGGAAAGCCAACAAAACCAGTTTCACGTTTATTCTATAGTCAATTTACCCCGAATCAACAAAGTTTTTTAGTTGCAATTGTAAAACTATTTCGAATTGCATATAATGAGGATATGGAAAAAGGTATATTAAAACAAAATGGTGTCCATTTAGAAGATCATGAATATGAAACGGTTAAGCTTTTTCTGGATCTTGGTTATGATATTGAATTGATTCCACCGTCTAAGATTAAAGGATTACAAATGCCGGATCTTATGTTACAGGGCATTCCATGGGAAATGAAGTCACCAAAAGGATCTGGAAAAAACACGATCAAGCATACCTTACAGAATGCCGGGCATCAATCAAGCAATATCATTGTTGATTTAAGACGATGTAAACTTCCGGAACCTATTGCACAAAGAGATCTCAACTATTATTTCAAAATTTCCAAACGTATTCGTCGTATGAAAGTGGTTATAAATGACGAAAAAATCGTTGACTATAGTAAGTAAAAGGTGTACTATAATTTTACAAGGCGTAGACCGGCGGCCAACAGAGCGCGGGGGCTGCGCCATTTTTTTTGCTCATCTATCTTTAGAAGAGGAATGCGATCAAGTATCTTTGCCCAGAATCGGTATGAAAGTACTGATTCCGGGCTCTTTTATTGCCAGAAATACATATTCTGAGTTTTTTCAAAATACCCCCGAATCAGCAAAGTTTAATT
>JAIKWF010000025.1 GCA_024685005.1 Lachnospiraceae bacterium | reverse complement strand
TCGGCCATGTCCCCTTTTTAACATTTCCTCGGTTGCAATCAGCCGCTATCGCAATGTTACTCCAGGATCTGAACATCCACAAACTTGCCGGATTCCAGCGAAGCTGCCTTCACAACGCTGCGGATCGCTTTGGCGATCCTGCCCTGCTTTCCGATCACTTTCCCCATATCGGAAGGTGCAACTCTCAGTTCGATCGTTACATCTCTACCTTCTTCTCTTTCAGCAACAGTTACCTGATCGGGATGATCGACAAGGGCTTTGGCAATCACTTCTACCAATTCCTTCATATTCTTGTCCTCCATTTTCAAGATGGATCATCGTATTTTTCAGATACCTGCCTGCTTTAAAAGCTTTGCAACTACTGCTGTAGGCTGTGCGCCGTTAGCGAGCCACTTCTTAGCGGACTCCTCATTTACTTTTACTACAGAAGGCTCCTGGTTCGGATCATAGTATCCGATCTCTTCGATGAATCTTCCGTCTCTGGGAGCTCTCTGATCAGCTACCACGATGCGATAGAAAGGAGATTTCTTCTGTCCCATTCTCTTTAATCTGATTTTTACCATTTTCTTTTTCCTCCGTTAAAAAATATATGTTATTGGTTTGTATATGTAAATCCAGTCGAAGCTGAAACACATATCATGTTGTTAAAAGGGCATTCTGCCTTTTCCAAGGCCTCCCATGCCGCCGAAACCGCCCAGGCCGCCAAAGCCGCCGCGTTTTCCTTTTTTCCCGCCCATCATACCGGGAAGGGATTTCATCATTTTCTGGCTCTGTTCAAACTGCTTGATGAACCTGTTTACCACTGCGATATCCACTCCTGCACCCCTGGCGATACGGTGCTTACGGCTGGGATTTAAGAGCTTGGGATTGCGCCGCTCTGCCGGTGTCATGGAAAGCACGATGGCTTCCATTCTGGCCATCTGTTTCTCGTCGATGGCTCCCTCCAGATCAGCTGCGTTGATGCCCATACCCGGCATCATGGAAAGAATACTGGCAAGACCGCCCATTTTTTTCATCTGGCGCATGCTCTCTAAGTAATCTTCGAAATCAAACCGGCCCTTTTTCATGTGGTCGGTCATCTCTTTTTCCTTTTCCGCGGAAATATCGATGCTCTCCTGCGCTTTTTCGATCAGGGTCAGCACATCGCCCATTCCCAGAATCCGGTTGGCCATGCGGTCCGGATAAAACTGTTCCAGATCCGAAAGCTTCTCGCCCATACCTGCAAAGAAAATGGGCTTTCCTGTCACGGCCTTAACGGAAAGTGCGGCACCGCCTCTGGAATCACCGTCCATCTTGGACAGGATCACGCCGTCAATGCCTACTTTTTCATCGAATTGTTTGGCTACGTTCACCGCATCCTGACCGGTCATAACGTCCACCACCAGGATGGTCTGATGCACGTCCACATTCTCTTTGATGGCATGAAGTTCTTCCATCATTTCTTCGTCGATGTGAAGACGTCCCGCCGTATCCAGGATCACCAGATTGTGTCCGTTCTTTTTGGCATGCTCAATGGATGCCTTTGCGATGTCTACGGGAGAATTCTGGTCGCCCATGGAAAAAACTTCCACGCCCTGTTTCTCTCCGTTTACCTGTAACTGCTTGATGGCCGCGGGTCTGTAAACATCGCAGGCTACCAGCAGACATTTTTTCCCTTTCAGCTTATACTTGCCGGCAAGCTTGGCTGTGGTAGTGGTTTTACCGGCACCCTGAAGGCCGCACATCATCAGTACGGTAATGGCTTTGCCCGGTTGGAACTCGATCTCGGCTCCCTCGCCGCCCATGAGGTTGATCAATTCTTCATTTACGATCTTGATCACCATCTGACCGGGATTGAGACCGTTCATTACATCCTGTCCCACTGCCCGCTCTTCCACGGTCTTGACGAAGTTTTTTACCACCTTAAAGTTGACGTCCGCCTCAAGCAGAGCCATCTTTACTTCCTTCATGGCGGTTTTAACATCCGTTTCCGTCAGCTTGCCTTTGCCACGAAGGTTCTTAAATACGTTTTGCAGTTTTTCTGTAAGGCTTTCAAATGCCATAAATTGCCTCGCTATTATTCTCTCAGGAAGATGTCTTCAGGATGTCCAGCGCTGTTCTGATGTTCTGCGCCATCTGTTCATCCTTTTTCTGCTCTGCCTGCTCTGTCATGGTCTGCAGAATGTGCTCCAGGGCCTTATCACGTTTGATACAGCCCAGCTTATCTTCGTATTCCTGCAGGCTTTTGTCGCAGCGCTTTAGCAGATCATGCACTCCCTGTCTGGAAATTCCATAAGTATCCGCCAGCTCCGATAAAGACAGGTCATTATATACCGCGTCTTCGTAAATCTGACGTTGTCTGTCCGTTAAAAGTGCGCCGTAGTAGTCATACAGCCATCCTTTTTCAACGATCCGGTCCATGCTCTCTTCCTTTTCAAATGGTGGATCCATCTAACCACACTTGCCTATCATACAGGAATCCGCATGCCCTGTCAAGTATTTTCTCTTGACAGGGGTTATTTTTTATTTTTCAGGGAATCCGGTGCGTTTCATCTTCGTTTATACGATGTCGGTTTTTTAATCTATGAGTTTCCCATGTCCCATCATGGAAGGATTCGCAAAGCAGGTGCCGGTATCGTCCGCCAAGCTAAGGGTCCCTTTGCGCTTTCCGTCTTCTCCCGCATCATTGACCTGCAGTTCGATACCGATCTGTATCCGGGCTTTGGGCTTTAGATCCGTCCACCTGATGGCGGCCGTCACCAGGTAACCCTCCTCCGTTTCCTGTACATAAGAGGTAATGTTCTCCGCCTTGCATTTTTCTCCGTTAAAGCTTTGCTTGTTCTGAAAGCTAATGCGGTACTGTTTATCATCCGCGTCATAGGACTGGGATCCGGCGTGGTTTTCATCGATAAAGATCTCTACGGAGTCCTGCTCATATTCCTCCTTCGCTGCATCATTGAGAACCGGGTCTTTTACATCCATAAGGACATAGAGGTTATTCTCGTCCCAAAGAAGCTTTGCCTGACAGCTGACATTGGTATCCCCGGTGGTAATGCTTAGTTCACAGGGCTTTACCGTTTCCCATCTGTCATCCACCTCTTCACCGATCTTCACGCTGCCTTTATGGATTATCATTGTTTCTCTTTCGATGGTAACCATGGGAACATTCACTTTTGTCGGGTCAACAAACGCCCAGTAGGCAGGTTTTGCATGATACTCTCCGTCAAAAAGCAGGGGCACCTGCTTCTTTTTCCCATCAGCTCCGCCTCCCACACCAGCCGCATCCTGCAGCCAGGAATAGGTATCGATGACGCCCCAAAGCGTAATGCCGTCGGCGGCCACACCGTTGCTTCTCATGGCTTTAAAGGCTTCGTAAATGGAATGATAATAGGCTGCCTGTTTGTTGTATTCCTCGGCATGTCCTCCTTCCGATCCGTCGAACTGCGGACTTGCCTTCACATCCAGCTCCGTCAGCATAACGCTGCCTGCTGCGTCGGCATACTGTCTTGCCATCTCTTCGATCTTTTCCGCATTGGGAGCTCCAAGGTTGTAGTGTCCCTGCATTCCGAAGCCGTCGATCCTGGTTCCCTCTGCTGCTTTCACATCTGCTATGAGCTTCAGGATCCCCTTTGCTTTTCTGTCGTCACATTCATTGTAATCGTTGTAATACAGCCGCAGATCCGCAGGGGCGTATTTGTTGGCATATCGAAAAGCCGAAGCGATGTAGGAGGCGTCTCCATAGACTCTCCACCAACTGGATTTTGAGGAATGGACGGAATCTGTCATCTTATCGCTGCCGTTTTCCGTATCCGTTCTGTAATCCCCTGTTCCGTCGCTGACAGCTTCGTTCACCACATCCCAGCCGTAAAACAGATCCTTATATTTACTGCTTTCACCGGTAAAATGTTCCAGGACGGATTTGATATACCACTCCTGGCGCTTGTCCATCTCTTCCTTTGTTGCATATTCTTTGTTTTTGTCATAGCCAGCATGGAAAAACCATTCCGGTGTCTGGGAATGCCATACCAGCACATGTCCTCTGATACGGATTTTGTGATCCGGATGGGCATTATTCCATGCAAGGATCTGATCAAGGATCTTCTCTGCTTTTTCGTAATGAAGTGTCGGAACAGATATGGAACTACCTCCCACCTCTTCTTGTCGAATGCTGTCTGCCGGGATGGAATCATTCATATTGCCAAAGAGGGTTTCTGGCTTTAGCTCATTTTCCAGCGTAACCGCATTAAAATGCTTGGTCACAAGGGCCATCAGGTTTTCATCCTCTGCACCCCGCATGCCCAGGCATGCTCCGATCACGGCTGTTTCTCCCAGGCCCTCTTCCGAGGCAACTGCGGCGCGAAGATCCGGGATATCCTCTTCTATGGATCCTGCGGTCAAAGACGTTTCCTTACCGGCGTTTTCCGATGGATTCGATTCCTGCTGATCAGACTGTTGCTGATCCTGCTCGCTGTTTTCCGCATCCTGACTCTTGTCTTCTTCAGTAGTTTCCCCTGCTGCGCCTTCTGAGCCTTCCGGACCTTTTGTACCGTTCCCGGAATTTTGTGTTTTTCCGTCTTCCTTCTCTTTCACATCTTCCGATGTAGCTTCTATTTCCCCCGGATCTGTCATTCCGCCGGGTTGCCCATTGCCAGCTTTTTCCACGCCGCAGGCTGTGAGTATGGCGACAAGCATGACCGATACTATAATGCCTGCAATAAGATGCTTTTTCTTCATAGTTCTCTCCATTTTCTGTTATTACTCAGCCGGCCATCCCCATCCCAGGCATGTCGGCTACGAGCCGTTTCCTCTCAGATATTCGAAACAAGCATTGTTCCCTCTGTATTTTGCATGATGGATTCATACATTTCAACCTTTTTATGCTGTAAATTTTAGACGATTCGTCCATGGACAATACGCATACATGTTTGATAGAATGTGCCCTATGAATACTAAAGCGGAAAACAAAAATATCAATCGAAAAATATGGGCCGTAGCACTGCCCATCATCATGCAGAATGTTATCGATGCTGCCGTAAACAGTGCCGACATTCTGATGCTCAATCATGTGGGACAGGACGCCATCAGTGCGGTTTCTCTTGCCAACAGCATGATCGGTATCCTCTTTATGTTTCTCTACGGGATCGGTACGGGGATTGCCATGCTTGCTGCCCAGTACTATGGCAAAGGGGATCTTAAGACCATTGAAAAGATCGAGGGACTGGGCCTTCGCTTCGCTCTGTCGGTAGCCATTGTCAGCGCGCTGGCTTTTATCTTTTTCCCCAAAACACTGATGCGGATCTATACATCGGATGAGACACTTTTGACCCTCGGTGCCAAATATCTGGTATACCTGGCTCCCGGTCTTCTCTTTTGGGCGATCAGCGCTGTTTACATGTCCATCCTCAGATGTATTGATAAAGTGGCTGTTGCTACTGTTTTGGAGGCCATTGCGCTGATCTGCAACGTCTGCCTGAACGCAGTCTTTATCTTCGGCCTGTTCGGTGCTCCGAAGCTGGGAGTTGTAGGCGTTGCCATTGCCACCACTTTAAGCCGTCTGATCCAGCTCATCGGATGTTTTGTGGCCTCTTCAAGGAAGCCCGGTGTTACCCTGACCTTCAAGACAATCTTCAAGCGCTATAAGCTTTTGGAAAAAGATTTTATCTCCATGGCTATGCCTGCCATCGGCAACGATCTTGCCTGGTCCGTAGCTTTTTCCCTCTATGCTGCTATCTTAGGTCATCTTGACAGCGATGCGGTTGCAGCCAACTCCATTGTCAACGTGGTGCGTAATCTGGGTGCCGTGATGTGCTACGGTATCGGATCGGCTTCAGGTATCATCGTAGGCCAGATCCTGGGAAGCGACTCCCGGGAGGAAGGCATTAAAACAGCTCATACCTGCGTCAAGCTTGCCTGGATCACGGGAATTCTGGGAGGTCTTGTTGTTTTGGCCGTTACACCCTTTGCCCTGTCTCATGCGCACCTGACGGCAAAGGCCCTTGATTATCTGAAGTTCATGTTGCTGATCAACACCTACTACATCACGGGGACTTCCCTTAACACCTGTCTCATCGCCGGCGTGTTCCGTGCAGGAGGCGATTCCAAGTTCGGCTTTAAATGTGATGTGATCGATATGTGGGGATATGCCATTCCTCTGGGATTCCTAGCAGCCTTTGTATTCAAGCTGCCGGTAAAAGTGGTTTATTTCCTGCTCTGTACAGATGAGTTTGTGAAGTGGCCCTGGGTCTTCAAGCATTTCTATTCCCATAAGTGGGCCCAAAACATTACAAGGGACGAGATCGAGTGAACGGCTCCATCCTATCTGCAATATTAAAAGGCGGTATTTATACCGCCTTTAACAGTTTCTCGTAATCTCTGAGGGAAATGGTCAGCCAGCCGCTGGACTGCTCGTTTTCGTATTCAAAGCCGATCTCCAGTCCCACCGGTGTGTAGAAAATGATCTGCTTATCCGGTGTGCGCAAAAGCTGCAGGATCTGCTCATCCGAATAATAATCCGTTGCGGCAGAGTCTCCGTTTTGTCTGACGCTGCGTTCCCGAAACTCCGCTCCGAAGTCATCTGGCAGATCTACCATCTGTGAATTGTCCAGGATCGCTCCCGTGATCAGATTGATATTCACACTGGTAAGA
Organism: Lachnospiraceae bacterium; assembly: GCA_024685005.1. Lineage (GTDB taxonomy): Bacteria > Bacillota > Clostridia > Lachnospirales > Lachnospiraceae > RGIG7926. The sequence goes on along the minus strand of JAIKWF010000025.1, from coordinate 74,610 downwards.
TAAAAACTCTTGCCCCTTCCGTAAACAATCTCATCCTGGATCAAAACACTTACGGTATCTTCGTCGTTATATGTGACAAAGCTTTTCGTATCAACCCAGAAAACCTGATCTGCATTTTTCAGCGATCCTTTGATCTGTTCTTCGTTATCCAGGTAGTAGTTCTGGTAATATAACCCGTATTCTTTCAGCTTATCATTGATCTTGTCAAGATTGGGAATGTCACCTTTTAAAGCAATATAGGAGCTTCTTAAAAGGAGTCCTTTTTTCTCATCTTTTTCTTCATAAAACTTCCGGTCTACCTGATAATTCAGATCATTATTGATGCAATCGCCGAAGTCTTCATAGTACTCTTTTCCCGCAAATTCGGATGCATCGTGGTTTGTGTATTCCTTCCAGCTGGTATCATCCCAGGGAAGGAAATCCTTGGCGCTTGCCTGTCCTTCCGAATCCTTGCCGGGATTAGCCTGCTCAGATCCTTCATCCTCCCTGCGGTCCGGCAGTTCTCCGGTGAAATCATCTTCATCCTCTTCTTTTTCGTCGTTATTTCCAAACCAGCTGTGCTTCTTGCCGCTGTCTTTCTCGTCCTGATCTTCTTTCTCTTTGGCTTCTTCGTCCTCGTCTTTATCCTTGTCGCCGAAGATTTCCTTAAAAGGATCATCTGAATCCGTTTCATAGGTCTTATCGGACTTCTGCGCTGTCTGGATATTCTCGGAAAGATGCAGGGCCACAAAAATACTGAGGCCGATCATCAAGACAAACAGGATTGCCGAAAAAGCCAGAACAGGCTTGGAGTTCCCTTTTACAAAGGGTTCGGATTTAGGTTGCTGCGGGTAGGGTTGCTGCGGAGCCGGTGAAGGCTGAGAGTTCAATTCGTTTACATAATTCTGATCTCCATTCTGATCCGCAAGCTCTGCACCAACTGTATCTGCAGAATTCAAAGAATCCACTCCGCCTTCTTGATTAACATAAAAATTCTCAACATTCCCATTTTCGCTGTTGTTTCCGGTTTCCGACTGCGCTTCTTGGTTAACATAATCCTCATCTCCGCTTATCGCATCGAAGGATACATCTGTTTTTAAGTTAGCATCGTTGTTTACATAAATATCTTCCGGTTTTGTAGAGTTATAGACATCGTCTTTATCGGGAGCAGAACCATTGTTCACATAATTATCGTTACCGGGATAGGGCACATCTCCGTGTTCCAGATGCCACATCTGTTCTTCCAGACTCATCTGCTCCACACTTTTCCCTCTGTCTCCCGCTGCAGCCCGTCTTATATCTTTCTCATCCATGATCTAGGCCCTCTTCCTTTCTCTTCCCGAATCCCCTGCTTCTTCTGATCTCTTACTTTTTCTTTCCGAATGCCATCTCACTGACATAGGCCAGCACGCATTCTCTCATAAGAACCAGGGCCGCAGATACCGTTGCTTCTCTGATCTTGGCTCTGCTGCCGCTGAAATTATATTTCTTTACGGTGACCTTACCTTTTACGCAGCATCCGATATATACCAGTCCCACAGGCTTTTCCGCGGTGCCGCCGTCAGGTCCTGCGATTCCCGTAACGGACACGGTAACATCGGCTTTGGTCATACCGAATCCGCCCTTGGCCATCTCGGCTGCAACCTGCTCGCTGACAGCGCCGTATTTATCCAGGGTTGAACGCTTCACACCGATGATCTTGCGTTTTGCCTTATTGGAATATGTGATATGCCCCATCTTAAAGACTTCGGATACGCCGGGCACATTGATCAGTCTTCCTGCCACCAGTCCGCCGGTACAGGATTCAACCGTTGATACCGTCAGATCGTTATCCACCAGCAGATCTACGATGGACTGCTCTAATGTCACATCGGGATCGGTGGTGAAAACATGCTCGCTGAAGCGGTTCTTCAGCTCTTTGATCATGGGCTTTAACAGCTTTCTGGCCTTTTTTTCGTCCTCTGCTCTTGCAGTAACCCGAAGGTGTACTTCGCCTACCTTAGCATAGGTTGCGATGGTAGGATTGGTCTGCTTTTCAAACAGATCATCGATCTGCGCTGCAACAGAGCTTTCTCCCACGCCTACGATCTTCACGGTCTGGGATACCATAACCGCTTCCTGTTTGGATTTCAGATAGGGAATCACCTTATCCGCAAACATGGGGACCAGTTCGTTAGGCGGTCCCGGCAGAAGGATCAGCGTATTTTTCTCTTCCTCCATAATGATGCCGGGTGCGGTACCGTTGGGATTATCCAGTACAATGCATCCCTTGGGAACCATGGCCTGTTTCCAGTTATTTTCCGTAGGCTTTTTGCCTCTCTTCTGGAAAAAGTCTTTGATGGCTTCTTTGGATGCCTTATCCTCCACCAGCTCTTTTTTGCAGACTTTTGCACAGATCTCTTTTGTAAGATCGTCCTTCGTAGGACCAAGACCTCCCGAAAGAATGATCAGATCAGCACGGCTCATAGCTGTCTTTATGGTCTCCGTAAGACGCTTTTCATTGTCACCCACCGTGGTCTGATAATAGCAAACGAGCCCCATTACATTACACTGCTCCGCAAGATATGCGGCATTTGTGTTCACAATGTTGCCCATCAAAATTTCTGTTCCCACTGATATCAATTCAACTACCATGATTTCCTCCCAAAGATCAGACCCATCAGTCTGCTTCCGATAAAACTTCCCTGTTTTTCATAATATAGTCTATAAGCGAGATCACCGTCAGGATCGTGGCGATCCACATAAGGATCAATGTGGTGGTGCATAAAACAGAATATGCCGCCCCGGGTACTCCTAATGGATTGAGCAGATAAAGCTGGGCAATAACAGCGATCATGGTGACTGCCGTCTTCCATTTGCCCCACCAGCTTGCGGCGATCACCTTTCCCTGCTCGGCTGCAACCAAACGAAAGCCGCTGATGATAAATTCTCGAATGATGATCACCAGCGTCATCCATACAGGAACCCAGCCAAGGCAGCTTAAGCAGATCAGCGCCGAGCATACCAGCATCTTATCCGCCAGAGGATCCGCAAATTTCCCGAAGTTTGTGATCAGGTTATATTTTCTTGCGATCATGCCGTCAAACATATCCGTTAAGGATGCAATGACGAAAAGCAAAAGCGCTGCCCATTTAAACATGGGGTGCGTAGGTTCCTCCAGTAAAAAGAATACAAAAAAGGGAACCAGCAAAACCCGCAGAAGGGTCAGCTTATTCGGAAGATTCATCTTCATTTTCCGGTACTCCAATCAAGTCATATTCATAAGCGCCGGTGATCTTAACCGGGACAATGTCTCCTGTCATCAGTTCCGAGCCCGTATTTACAAACACAAGTCCGTCGATGCCCGGAGCATCCATATAACTTCTGCCCACATAGGCATTCTCATCCGCAACTTTTCCTTCAATGAGGACCTGCAGCACTCTTCCCTTTTGTCTCTCGGCATTTTCAAAAGCGATCTGCTGCTGCAGCTCCATCAAATAGTTGCGTCTGCTAACTTTTTCATCTTCATCGATTTGGTCTTCAAACTGTGCAGCCGGTGTACCTTCTTCCGGAGAATAGGTAAATACGCCCAGTCTGTCAAAACGGATCTGTTCACAAAAATCAGCCAGCTCGTTTACATCTTCCTCTGTTTCACCGGGGAATCCGGTGATCAGCGTGGTCCTGATGCAGATATCCGGTTTCTTTTCCCGCAGCAGGGCAATCTTTTTTACAAGTGCTTCTTTGTCGGTTCTTCTGCCCATCCGCTTTAAGATATGATCCGATGCATGCTGTATGGGAAGATCAATATAGGGAAGGAGCTTTTTGCATTTTGCAAAACAATCCGCGATCTCTTCCGTGATCTCTTCCGGATAGCAATAAAGCAGCCTGATCCAAAGGATCTTTCGTATTTCGGATAACTTCTCAATTAGCAGCGGCAAACTTTTTTTGCCGTAAAGATCCACACCGTACAGGGATGTCTCCTGTGCTACCAGGATCAGTTCCTTTGCACCGGAATCAGCCAGCTTTTCTGCTTCTTTGATCAGTGTTTCAATGGGGAACGACCGATAGGTGCCGCGTACTTTGGGGATCACGCAATAGGTGCAGTTTTTATCACACCCTTCGGCGATCTTCAGATATGCATAATGACCGCCGGTGGAAAGGATCCTCTCTTTCCCATATACGCTTCTGTTTTTATCTTCCAAAAAAAGAGCCGTTTGCATCTTCGGCTCTTTCGGTTCGGATGCAGAACATTCTTCGGCTTTTTTTATAACACTTTGCACAGCGGCAACAATGCTGTCGATGGCCATTGTCCCGACGATGGCATCCACCTCCGGAAGCTCCTGCTCGATCTGCTCAGAATACCTTTGCGCAAGGCATCCGGCAACGATCAGTCCTTTCAGGTTGCCGCTTTCTTTCAGCTTGCCCATTTCGATCAGCGTATCGATACTTTCCTGTTTGGCATCGCCGATAAAACAACAGGAATTGACCACGATCACATCAGCCTGCGTCTCGTCGTCGGTAAAGCCGTATCCCGCTTCCCGAAGCTGTCCCATCATCATTTCCGTATCCACCAGATTCTTATCGCACCCGAGGGAAATCATCATTATCTGCATGTACATGTCGGCAAAAAGGCTTATTCTTCCTCTTCGCTTTCTTCTCCCATAATTTTAATCTGGCCCTTGTTGAGCTCATCTACTGCGATGGAAAGCGGCTTTCTCTGCTTTCCGTTCTCTTTTTCGTAAACAAGTGCTTCATCGCCGTTTACCAGCTGACGTGCTCTTTTAGAGGTTGCCATCACGATGGAATAGCGGCTGTTGATCACGGGTTCTTCTCCCGGCTCTACCTCGCTGTTTACCACCTTCATAAGTTCTGAATAAGACGGATGTATCATTGTTCTTCTCCTTTCAAGATATCCTTTAATTCTTGTCTGATCGTTTTTATAAATTCCTGATTCTGTGAAGGCCGTGCATGGGAAACGGTCACGATGCCGTGCACCAGCTTCACGCATTCCTCCAGGTCATCATTGATCACAATATAATCATATGAATCGATGCCTTCCGATTCATCTACTGCCCGCCACATTCTCTTGCGGATCACATCTTCTGTTTCCGTACCTCTTCCGGTAAGTCTCTGATGCAAAACCGCAGCGCTGGGGGCCGTTACAAACAGCAGAACCGCATTGGGGAACTGTCTGCGCACCTTCTGCGCTCCTTGGATCTCTATCTCAAGGATCACATCTTTTCCTTCAGCCAGCTTTTCTTCCACGAAAGCCCGGGGCGTTCCGTAATAATGCCCACAGTAGCCGGCATATTCGATCATTCCGCCTTCTGCGATGATCTTCTCAAATTCTTCGTCTGTGGAAAAATGATACGCTACGCCATCTACTTCACCGGGTCTCGGTGCTCTGGTAGTCATGCTGACGCTGAGCGCATAATTGTCATACTGCTCGATCAGCTTTTTTACCACAGTTCCTTTTCCCGCGCCGGAGAAACCCGATATTACAATCAGTGTACCCTGTTTGTCTGCCATATATTTTTCCTTTCCGGAACCGGTCATTCAATATTCTGAATCTGCTCGCGAATCTTTTCGATCTCTGTCTTCAGTTCAATGGCCACATTGGATATATCCAGACTGCCGGATTTGGAAAGGGTGGTGTTGGCCTCCCTGTTCATCTCCTGTGCCATGAAGTCCAGTTTTCTTCCGATGCTGCCGCCTTCGATGAGGATGTCCTTTGTATTCTGGATATGGCTGCGAAGCCGCACCGTCTCTTCATCCACGCAGATCTTGTCGGCAAAAAGCGTTACTTCCATCAGAATCCTGTTGTCATCGATCTGTGTATCGGAAAGAAGCTCTTTTACCTTATCGTAGATCTTGTTCTTGTACTCTTCCACAACCTGAGGCGAACGCTCCTCGATAAAGTCCACATGGGTAAGCATGCCGTCCAGCTTGGCGATGAGATCATCCCGAAGGTTCTCACCCTCTTTGATCCTGGACTGTACGAACATCTCTGCCGCACTGCGAATGGTCTTTTCCAAAAGCTTCCAGATCTCGGTTTCGTCGGCCTGTACTTCTTCCATGGTGAAGACCTCCGGATACCGTGACAAAACGGAAAGCCGTACGTCATTTTCCAGTCCGAAATGCTCGGCCATGGCATTTAAATGTGCCATATATTCCTCGGCAATATCCTCATGATAGCTGACAGATGCCGCCTTTGCTGAGAAATCCTCGTAGGTGATAAAAACATCCACCTTACCTCTTTGGATATACTCTTTTAACAGATTCCGGATGGCACTTTCGAAAAAGTTCAGCTTCTTGGGCATCTTAATCGATACATCCAGATATCTGTGGTTGACGGATTTCATTTCCACCGTAAAACGGCGTTCTTTTTCCTCCAGTTCGGCCCTGCCGAAACCAGTCATACTCTTGATCATAATGTAACCCTTTCCCTGAGTCTGCGCCTTGGCGCATACATAGATTATTATATGCAAAAAGGGCCCGTGCGTCAAGCACAGGCCACTTACGCCCGGAGACTGCATCCCTCCGGCGGTCACATCGCAAAAAATCATTCAGTTCTCAGCAAAAAACTCCTTCATCAACCGGATCAGCTGCTCCTCGTCGGATAATCCCATAAGTTCACAGGCCGAATGCATGGCAAGAATGGGCACGCCGATGTCCGCCGTATGCATGGGAAGCAGAGATGAAAGCATGGGTCCGATGGTGGATCCGCCGGGAATATCCGCCCGGATCATAAACTTTTTATAATCCACACCTGCCTTTTCGCAAAGCATCTGTGTGGTGGCAATGGCGGAAGGATCCAATGTGTATCGCTGATTGGAGCTGACCTTAATGGTCACTCCCTCTCCCATGCTCATCCTGGAAAGACTGTCGTATTTTTCCGGATGATTCGGATGAGTGGCGTGGGCCACGTCCACGGAATACAGGAAGCTGGAAAGAATGGCATCATTCAAAGCCTCACTTCCAAGGCCCAGCCCCGATCCGATCTTTTCAAGGAGCGTTTTAAACACTGCGGAATCCGCTCCTGTCTTACTCCGGCTTCCGATCTCTTCATGATCAAACAAAAGTGCCACATTGATATTGCTTTCACTACCGCTTTCCGAAATAGCCTTGCTCAGCGCATAGCAGCTTGTCAGATTATCAAGGGCCGGCGCTGCCAGCATATCCTCATTCAGACCAAGGACCGTGGGCTTATCGCAGCAATATACGTAAAGATCAAGGTCCAGGATCTTCTCCTCCTTCACCTTCAGCTCTTTTGCTATAGCAGAGAGCAGAAAATGGTCTTTGTTCAGCTTTTCATTGAACATGCCCAGGATCGGCACCATATCTGTCTGCTTGTTCAGCTCAATGCCTTTATTTACATCCCGGTTAAAATGAATGGCCAGATTGGGAATGATCCCGATGGGACGTCCAAAATCAAACAGTTTCATCTCAGGCGTATAGGGATCTTTCCCCTTAAGGGCCACCATACCCGCTACGGAAAGAGGTCTGTCCAGCCATGTGTTCAGGATCGGGCCTCCGTATACTTCGCAATTCAGCTTCATATAATTCTGATTGCTCTTCGGATTCATCTGAGGCTCCGGCTTGATATGCAGACAGGGATGGTCCGTATGGGCTGCTGCCACATGAAAAACGCTTTTTTCACCGGCCTTTTTCCCTACTGTAAAAGCAGCAAGTGCGGTGGAAAAGATCTTCACATAATACTTTCCGCCCTTTTTCACCGAAAAAGGTTTTTGCAGCTCCAGCTGCTTAAACCCTGCATCCGCCAGCATTTCCTCAGCTGCTTCCACTGTGTGATAAGGCGTTACGCCTCTTTCAAGAAACTCTGTAAATTCCATGATCCTCTTCCTTTCATCACGTTTTTTAAAAAATCGCATTTTTGCGTCAAAAAAGATCGAATTCTACTTTGACCCGCTTCTGAAAATGTAGTAGAATCATACTACTGTACCCAAAAACGCGAGGAATTTTACTGTTATGAATACTGAAACAACCAAAAACAAAAACGGCTTCTGGACACTGCGTTACTCCCTGTTAAACGCTGCTTACTTTGTGGCATTCTGTACCATCCACGCCATGGCGGCGGTGTATTTGATCGCACAGGGATTCACCAATACGCAGATCGGAGTTTTATTAGCTATCGCTAATATTTCCTCTGCCATTCTGCAGCCTGTCTTTGCTTCCATCATCGATAAACCCGGTCCGCTTACCAACAGGCGGTTTATTTTAGGCAGCGCAATCCTGATCTTTGCAGGATCGCTTATGCTGTATTTTTCAGGCGGTCACAAGGCTGTGATCTTTATTTTATACGCCTTGATCTACATGATCCAGTTTACCTACCAGCCTGTTATGACTGCTCTTTGTTTTGAATACCAAAAAGCCGGCTGCAGCATCCAATTCGGTCTTGCCAGAGGAATCGGTTCTGCCAGTTTTGCGGTAACCTCCCTCTTCATCGGACGGATCATCGAAAAAGAAGGGGCCGGTCTGCTTCTGATCATTGATATGATCGTTATGCTGGCATCCGCTGTTTTGATCTATGCATTTAAGCTGCCGGATCGTAAAGATGTATCTGCTCTGCCCGGAACAGATGTAGATGGTACAGAAGACAACTCAGCCTCTCAGGAGAAAGCCCACAGCTCCCTGCGGGAGTTTTTCCAAACCTATCCGGCATTCACCGTATATCTGGTGGCGGTGATCTGCTTTTTCTTTGCTCACAATATGATCAACGACTTCATGATCCGCATTATAACAAACCTTGGCGGAAGCGAAGCTCAGTTAGGTTATGCTAACTTTTTGCAGGCCATTTTAGAGCTTCCTGTTATGGCCCTCATCGGGTTCGTCTTCAAAAAGATCTCCGCCAAAAGTCTTCTGATCGTTACCGGAACCGCCTTCTTTGTAAAGATCCTGATCCTGGTATTTGCCGTTAACATGGCCGGCATGTTTTTCAGTCAGTTCTTCCAGCTCTTTGCCTATGCGGTATTTGTTCCCGCAACGGCCTTCTACGTCAATGATACCATGGACACTCTGGATCAGGTTAAGGGCCAGGCTTACGTTACCAGCGCCATTACCATCGGCGGTGTGTTCTCCAATCTGATCAGCGGCAGCGTGCTGGATCACTTCGGGATCCGTGCCATGCTGATCACAGGAACCGCTGTGTGCGGTGTAGGCGTGCTGATCGCATTCTATGCCATCCAAAAACTTCCTCATCACTGCTGATTGGCTGTATTATCTTCTGCCTTTACCGTTTTTCGTCTTTTTTCCGGATCTTGTATTCCCCGGCGCATTTCCCGACGCAGCGCCCTGTTTTCTCCTGCCGCTGACGGGGCCTTTCCCTGTGCCGTATTTACCGGTCCCCTGCCGTTTTTCATCTGCTGTATTTCTTCCGCTGCGCCCCTGCCTTGCCCGGTCTTTGCCTCCGAAATCAGTTTTCTGCCCTGCCTGACTGCCGGCTTTTTTGCCCTTTCCTGTTTGCAAGCCGGCCTGTTTTGGCGCCATCTTGCGGGGCGGGATCAGACAGTTTTCTCCGAATCCGATAAGATCTCCTCTTCCCGCTTTGATCAAAGCTTCTTTTACCAGATCATAATTATCGGGATTCCGATACTGGATCAGCGCCCTCTGCATAGCCTTTTCATGAGGATTATGCGGAACATAAACAGGCTGCATATCCCTCGGATCCACGCCGGTATAATACATGACCGTTGAAATGGTTGAGGGCGTGGGATAGAAATCCTGCACCTGCTGGGGCATGTAACCGATATCCCTGATGTGCTCTGCCAGCTCCACTGCGGCCTTCAGATCCGATCCCGGATGGGAGGACATCAAATATGGAACCAGATATTGCTTTTTCCCAAGGTCCTGATTCAGCTTCTCATACTTCTTTGCGAAGGCCTGATATACGGCGTTTTTCGGCTTTCCCATCTTGGAAAGCACACGGTCCGAAACATGCTCCGGTGCCACTTTCAGCTGACCGCTGATGTGATATTTGCAAAGCTCCCGGAAAAAGGTATCATCCTTATCGCAAAGCAGATAATCAAAGCGAATACCGGAACGAACAAAGACTTTTTTCACGCCGGGAAGCTTTCGGATCCTTCGCAACAGCTCCAGATATTCTCTGTGATCCGCAATGAGGTTTTTGCAGGGCTCAGGAAACAGGCATTGTCTGTTTGTACATACGCCGTATTTCTCCTGCTTATGGCAGGCTTTATGGAAAAAGTTAGCGGTGGGTCCCCCCACATCATGAATATACCCCTTAAAATCAGGCATCTTCGTGATCATTTCCGCTTCCGCCACAACGGAGTCCTTGCTCCTTGTCTGGATCATGCGACCCTGATGAAAGGTCAGTGCGCAAAAACTGCAGCCGCCAAAGCATCCCCTGTTGCAGATCAGGGAAAACTTCACCTCTTCAATGGCCGCTACGCCGCCGTCTTTTTCATAGGACGGATGATAGGTCCGCATATAAGGAAGGGCGTATACATCATCCATCTCCTGAACGGAAAGGGGCATAGAGGGCGGGTTTTGCACCACAAACTGCTTGTTGGGATACGCTTCCACCAACCGCTTTGCGGAAAAGGGATCCGTATTGCAATACTGGGTATAAAAGCTTTTGGCATACTGCTTTCTGTCTGCCTGAAGACTTTCAAACTCCGGAAGCAGAATGGTATCCGTCATATCATCCACGTGATCCGTGCGATACACCGTTCCTCTTACAAAGGTGATGTCCTTTACACTGATCCCCGCATCCAGGGCTTCGGCCAGCTCCACCACTGCCCGCTCTCCCATTCCGTACATTAAAATATCCGCGCCGGAATCCATCAGAACCGATCGCTTTAATTTATCCGACCAATAATCGTAATGGGCCAGACGGCGCAGGCTTGCTTCGATCCCGCCGATGAGGATGGGCGTTTTTTTGTAAGTGCGACGGATCAGATTGCTGTATACTATGGTGGCATAATCCGGGCGTTTTCCCATGACACCGCCGGGGGTATAGCTGTCTTTTTCCCGTCGTTTTTTTGAAACTGTATAATGATTCACCATGGAATCCATATTGCCGGCGGAAACCAGAAAAGCAAGCCGGGGCTCACCAAATTCCGTTATGCTGCTATCATTTTTCCAGTCCGGCTGGGAGATCATGCAAACCGTATAACCGCGGGATACAAGGATTCTGCTGATGATGGCGCTGCCGAAAGACGGATGATCCACGTAGGCATCACCCGTTACATATACAAAGTCCGGCTGCTTTATGCCGGCCTTTTTCATTTCTTCTTTGCTGAGCGGCAAAAATCCTGCCATATCTGTCCTCCGGATCCGCGATCATTCCATCATAATTCCATTATACGCCGGATCTATCCTAATACCACCTTGATAGATGCATACATAAGAAAAAGGGAACTGTAACAGTTCCCTTTTCTGCGCTTGAACATAAAATTCTGATAATTCAGAAACCCTTATTTAGGCATCTTGGACAGAAGGTTAGCTGCTACTGCTGCTTTGTTAGCCTCTGCCTTTGCCTTGTTATCAGCTTCAGCCTTCTTAGCTGCTGCTTCGGTAGCTTCCTTAGCTGCCTTCTGGATTGCAACCTTTGCTGCGTTGTTAGCTTCGATCTGAGCCTTAACTGCTGCTGCAATAGCCTTGTTGTTTGCATCAGCCTTAGCTGCTGCTGCCTTGGTAGCCTCTACAGCTGCCTTCTGAACTGCAACCTTTGCTGCGTTGTTAGCTTCGATCTGAGCCTTAACTGCTGCTGCCTTAGCCTTGTTATCTGCATCAGCCTTAGCTGCTGCTGCCTTAGTAGCCTCTACTGCTGCCTTCTGGATTGCAACCTTTGCTGCATTGTTAGCTTCGATCTGAGCCTTAACTGCTGCTGCCTTAGCCTTGTTGTCGATCTCTGCCTGCTTAGCTGCTGCTTCGGTAGCTGCCTTAGCTGCCTGCTGGATAGCAACCTTTGCTGCGTTGTTAGCTTCGATCTGAGCCTTTACGTCTGCTGCGATCTTCTCATTGTGAGCTCTCTGTGCTGCCTGAAGCGTTGCCTCTGCATCTGCTACAACATCAGCCTTAGCTACTGTGCCGAAAGATGCGGTGATACCCAGTGCAACTGCTACCGCTACTACAAATCCCATTGCCTTCTTCATGATAAATCCTCCTTTTACCATACACATATTATTTTGTAGCGAATAAGACAAGGATCCCCTCATCCGCTCACTTCCTCTACATGATACCACTTTATCTAGTGTATTTCAATCAAAAAAACTCTAAAAATCAACAATTTATACACTTTTTATACACTTTTTTATTTCACTTTGACTGTCTTGGCCTGTCCCTTTTTCCTGAAAAGTTTTTTGTATGCTTTTCTCTTGTTTTTCGGAACCTTGATCACAGCCTTTTTGTCGATTCCCTTAAGTGCATTTTTACCTACGCTCTTAAGCTTTTTGGAAGAAATCTTGATGCTCCTGAGCGCACCGCAATTCTTAAATGCATTCTTGCCGATCTTGGTCACGTTCTTGCCGATGGTGATCTTCTCAAGCTTCTCGCATCCCTTTCCGGCATTTGCAGCTACTGCCGTTACCGTAAAGGTGTTGCCGCCGATCTTCACCTTGGCCGCTACCTTGGCTGTGGTATCCTCTCTGTTGTAAGGTCCCACATACTCAGCGGTACCGCTCTTGAACTTACCCTTCTTGTAAACGATCTTGGTGATACGATACTTGCTGCCGGTCTGCTGATCCGCTACCGCAAGGCCTTTCTTCAGATCTTCCGCTGTTACGCTCTCAGCAACCGCAAAGGTGTTTCCGTCGGGGTCTTTCAGGCTCTTACCGTCTGCAGAAAAGCTTCCAACGCCGGCTACTTCCTTCTGGGCTACAGGAGTATTCCCGCCGTTACCGCCATTTCCGCCGTTTCCACCGTTTCCACCATCTTCCGTCTTTGTGATCTTGAAGGTCTTCTTAATGATTCCCTTATACAGGCCTGTTCCGGTGATGATCACGGTTGCATCGCCTGCTTCGGTATTCTTCTCATAAGTTACCGTATAATCAGAACCCTCTGTCAGCTCATTTCCATCGAAGGTCACCACAATATCCTGGGTGACGGGGCTGCCGGTATAACTCTTGTCTGTAATACCGGTTACAGTAGACTTTGTAATATCCAAGACACCAACCAGCTCATCCCAGGGCTCAAGAATGTAAAAGTTTTCTTCGATGCTGCCGGTATAATCGCCGATGCCTTTGATGATAACGGTTGCAGGCTTCTCGTCTGTACTGGGCTTTACGTTATCACGGTATAATACCTCATAATCCGTGCCTTCTTTCAGCTTTTTACCCTCCATCGAGACAACAACGTCCAGCCTGATCTCGCTGCCAGTATAAACCTTATTAACAATGCCTCCAACCTCTGCCAGGGTAATATCGATCCTCGCCCTGCTGTCCAGCCTGCCAAAGTTGTATCGATATGAATACGTCAATGTATTCCATGTTTCGCCGGTATCTTTCCCATTGACATAGATCGGTGCATCGCGCCGGATTCCATAGGCATCACTTGGAAATACGTCATTCTCACCGATCATCCGGTAGATATCGCCGATCGCACTTGTGGCATAGTATTTCCCGTCCTCAAAGACGTCGCCGGCGGCCATTTTGGTCCAGTTTTCGCCATTATCCGAAACGTACCACGTCTCCTTCATTCCCGTCAGCGCATAGCTCTTTCCGTTCCATGCTTCTCTAAAGAGCTTCGCACCGGCGCCGACAAAGGGATCCGGATAATGGGAATCGCTCTCAACATAACAGATATCCGATGGCGCATCTCCAGCTTTTATGGATGTCCCGATGGTAAAATCAAGTCGTTTGACTGCTTTTTGACAATAAAACTTGCCTTTAATCTCATATTCTCCGTGATTGGTAAGACGAACCGTCATGTCGGTAACATCTGTATCAATGAAGATCCTCGATAAGCTGTAAGGATCGTTCGGAAATGTACCTCCGTTAGATGGCTTGATAAGGTAACTTACGAAGTAAGTCACTCCGCCTTCCATTGTCACCCCGGAATCGGTCCGGTATGCAAAGCCGGCATCATCAAGATAACGCCATTCAACACCATTTTTTCTCGTATCCGTATCTTCAGCGGAAAGAGTATAATATCCTTCCCCTCCCACATTCGCATCATAACAAAAAGCATCTCCGGAGACCGGATGTTCCTGCAGATTCACCTTAAAAATATTATTGGTAGGAGCAATAAATTCAAATCTCATAAGAGCATGTTTAGCGTCAGCGTCCGAACTTCCCTGAACAGTAAACGGATTACATACTCCGTCTTTCGGATCGATCACAAAACTCACATCCTTTGCAAACCTGTAATCGCCCTTCGTTTTTATCTGCACATAGAGACGATATTTGAAATTTGCGTTAATGTTATCTCCGCTCTTTACCTCCTGCTCCGTATTTGTCGACATTACGCTGACCCATTTTACGCCGCCTTTGCCAAAGGACGTATCCAAGGCATATTTGGAATTCTCCTCCACCTTCAGCTTCCAATGATCCTCCGTAAAACTTTCTCCCGGATCCGGGATCAGTGTATGGCGCTTATCCCCTGATACGGTCACCTGGCGGATCTTATCTGCCAAAAGGGGACTCGTCCAGGATGCATCCTCTATATCCTTAGATGGATAGGTGGAAACCTCTATGCCGTCTACAGCCAGACTCCAATCAAAGCTGTCATAGTCCTTGAAAACATAAGGTATCTTCCGCTGATGAAGCTCCTTGCTCTTATAACTGTTCAGATATGCATCCAGAAGCTGTTCAAGATTAACAACTTTGTAGTAATAATCCTTTTCAAACGTTGCATCAGGGCTTACTTTTTCCCAGTTTTCAAGCTTACTCTTATCCTTGTCCGATGTCGCCGGAAAACGGTACCAGGAGTCTGAAAGATCTACCCCATTCAGCGCATTACTCTTCAGCTCATTACCGTCTTTAAAAGACACTTTGACATCCGACAGTTTCTGTCCCGCCTGCGGTTCGTCCAGCGAGAACGTCACATGCGTCTGGTATTTTGTCAGATCACCAAATGCAAAGGAGTATTTCAACTCAATATAACTTCCATACGGTCCATATTCCACGATCTGCGGATCATCCTGATAAAGGCAGTCCGGTACATCGGCATAATACAACGGATACTTTGCAGGATCAGCAGGTAAGATCCAATCATCTGTCGCATTGATCAGCACATAGAGATGATAAAAATTTGATATATTCGGGTCAAATGTATCATCATTGCTCATGGTATCCTCGTACCAGCTGTGTTCTTTTTCATTAAAGAGTTCCCTTGTCCACTTGATCCCATTTCTGTAGCCATGCTGATTATAGTGGGTCCCGATCTTTGCTGCATAAAACCCTTTCGCCAAAGATACGGTCCACATACCATGTTCGGAATATCCCGGAACGGATCTTTTATCGCAACGATAGATCTTATCCCCCCACACAGGTCCTTTCGTCCAGATCTTGATATTGCTCTTGATCTCTGTTTCTGCTTTTGCTGTCACGTTTTCGGTGGCTGCAATTCCCAGCACCATAAATGCTGCCAACAAAAGCTGCAATGCGAAGCGCTTCACTTTCTTCATTTTGCTGCTTCCTCCTTTTTTCTTTTCTATCTCAAAGCAAATCCTTCCCACATGGGGTATCGGTTTGCTTTATTGTCTTTTCTTTCATTCGTTTTAATTAGTTTTAATTACTTTGTCAACGTCCCATCAGTGCTTTGATCCGTTTACGTTCTGCCAAATCTCCCAAATTTCAGTGTAAAACAAATATGACGAATCCGCAATGAATACTCCTGTCCATTGCAAAATTCGCCACATTTTTTGTGCATTTCTTATTTGATCATCTGCTGATCAGCTCTTGTTCTCCATGGCAACCAGCATGTCTGCTCCGTGCATCTTACGAAGGCGCGGTTTTTCAATCTTGCCGGTGGCATTCCTGGGAATATCCTCGAAAAATACCTGCTTGGGTCTCTTATATCTGGGCAATCCGAGGCAGAACTCGTCGATCTCTTCTCTGGTGCAGGTCATTCCTTCTTTGATCTCAATGGATGCTGCGGTGATCTCACCAAGGCGTTTGTCCGGCAGGCCGATGACAGCAACGTCCTTTACCTTGTCAAACTTGCGGATAAAATTCTCAATCTGAACAGGATAGATATTCTCACCGCCGGATACGATGACATCCTTCTTGCGGTCTACCAGGAAGATGAAACCGTCCTCATCCTGCATCGCCATATCACCGGTGTAAAGCCAACCGTCCCTTAGCACCTCTTTGGTCGCTTCTTCATTGTTATAGTAGCAGGTCATCACGCCGGGGCCCTTCACACACAGCTCTCCGACTTCGCCCTGCTCTACGATCTTATCTTCTTCCGACACAATCTTGCATTCCCAACGGTAGCCGGGTACACCGATGGCTCCCACCTTGTGGGAATTTTCCATGCCAAGGTGTACGCAGCCGGGGCCGGTGGATTCGGACAGACCGTAGTTGGTATCATATTGGTGATTCGGGAAATAATCCTTCCAATGTGCCACCAGTGAAGGCGGAACGGGCTGTGCGCCAATATGCATCAGTCTCCACTGAGACAGCTCGTAATCGTCTTTCTTCAGTTTGCCGTTATCAAGGGCTTCCAGGATATCCTGTGCCCAGGGCACCAGAAGCCATACGATGGTGCATTTTTCACTGGATACAGCAGACAGGATCACATCGGGTTTTGCACCTTTTAAAAGCACTGCCTTACTGCCGGCCACCAATGATCCCATCCAGTGGAACTTGGCGCCGGTGTGATACAGAGGCGGAATGCAGAGGAATACATCTTCTCTTCCCGTCTCATGGTGTTTTTGCTCCATTTCTGCCGCCTGAGTCAGGGACTGATGTTTATGCAGGATTGCCTTGGGGAAACCCGTGGTACCCGAGGAAAAATAGATTGCACCAAAGTCTTCTTCCGTGAGCGGAACATCCGGATCCTTGGAGGAGCAATCCGCAACCAGTTCTCTGTAGCTTTCCGCAAAGGAAGGACAGCCGTCTCCCACATAGATCAAAAGTCTTCCCTTAGAAAGTCTTTCCGCATTTTGTTCGATACGACCGATAAATTCAGGTCCGAAAACGATCATATCCACTTCGGCAAGTTCCGCACAATACAGAATTTCTTCCGCATCATATCGGAAGTTGAAGGGCACTGCAATGGCTCCGCTTTTGAGTACGCCAAAGTAAATAGGCAGCCACTCCAAGCAGTTATACATGATGATGGCTACTTTATCCCCCTTCTTGATCCCTCTCTGGATCAAAAGGTTTGCAAAACGATTCGCTTTTTCGTCAAAGACTTTCCAGGTGATCTCCCGGCGATAAGGCTGGGGTGAAGGCTCAATGAGCTCATACTCTTTCCATGTGATTCTTCTGGTATCTTCCACTTCCGGATTCAGCTCAACTAAAGCCACCTCATCCGGATACATTTTTGCATTTCGTTTCAAAAATTCTGTTACAGGCATTTTTTCAATACGATGTAACCCCTTGCTACATCTATCTCCTTTCGTTATTTTAGATCAACTATCTAAATGCTCGATATACCGATCTTTACAATTCTATGTCCATTAAAACCGTCTGTTTCAAAGCTTTAATATGTTATCAAAATAATGCCGTTCATGTTCGTCATCTGCTCTTAGGCTTGTCCTTGCTTCCCGCCTTGGCAACTGCAAGGGCTTCTTCACTTAATACGGAAAAGGCCAGGTTGGTGGCATGGTCGGCGATACGCTCCAGACCGCCGGTGACATCTGCAAAAACCATACCGGATTCAGGGCTGCATTCCTGGTTGGCAAGTCTCGCCACGTGAGCGCGCTGCAGCTCCAGTTCTTTTTCGTCTATTCCCTCCTCCAGGTTAATGATATCTTTCAGATGCTCATCGGAATTGGTATAAAACATTTCAATGGCAAATCGTAGCAGCGTATTTACCATATTGAGCATCTCACCCAGTTCCCTTTGCGCTTCTTTCGTAAAACTCAGATTTTCTTCTTTTCGTTTAGATGCGGAATCGGCAATACCTCTGGCATAATCTCCGATCCTCTCGATATCATTTGCGACATGGAACAGAGAACCCAGGCTCTTCTGATCCTCGATGGGCAGTGTCATCTGATTGATTTTCACCAGATAATGCGTGATCTCGGTATTCAGATAATTGATATTATCCTCTACTTCATATACTTCCTGAATATCCTCTTCATCCAGGGTAATCAGCGCATTCATAGCGCGGTTCAGATTCTCACTGGCAAGGGATGCCATACGCTCCAGCTCATTGATCACGTTAACCACTGCCGTAGCGGGGTTAAAGAGTGCCTTATTACCGATAAACTTAAGCTGGTATCTTTCTCTGTATCCGACCTTTGCATCTTCGCCGGGCACAACCAGATATGTCAGTTTCACAAGATACTTGGCGAAGGGAAAGATCATAATCGTCTGCGCCACTTTAAAGGTGGTATGGGCATTTGCCACGATACGGCCGGGATCTCCCGAAGAAATTGCGGTAAGACCACCCAGAATCGGATCCACTGCCACCTTCAATACGATATACATTATGATACTGCCGATAACATTGAACAAAAAGTGGATCATGGCCGCACGTTTCGCGTCCTTGGTTCCGGTTGCAGACGCAAGAAGCGCTGACGCGCAGGCACCAATGTTACATCCCAGCAGGATAAACATGGCGATGGGCAATCCCAACAGGCCTTCTTTACACATCAAAAGCAAAATGCTGACGGTAACGGATGAAGACTGAATCACCGCAGTCAGTACCGTACCTACCACAATGGCAAGCAGCGGACTTTTCAGGGAAGCAAACAGATCGATGATCCGGGGATCCGTTTTCAGTCCCGCCATGGAAGAGCTCATAGCATCCAGGCCGGTAAACAGCACACCAAAACCCATCAGAATCGATGCCAGCTTTACAAATGTATTTTGCTTTTTGGAAAACATAACTACGAGAACTCCACCCAAAAGAAAGATGGGTGCGTACTTGGAAAGATCAAAAGATACCAGCTGTGCGGTGACGGTGGTACCGATATTGGCACCGAAGATCACGCCCGCTGCCTGATACAGGGTCATCAGACCTGAGTTTACGAAAGAAACCACCATAACCGTACAGGCTGATGATGACTGAATGATGGCGGTAAATACAAGTCCCACGATCATTCCCGTAAATGTGTTTTTGGTAAAGAATTCCAGAATGTCTCTCAGTTTCGCGCCGGCTGCTTTTTCAATGCTTTCGCTCATCATGCTCATGCCCAGCAGAAAAAGCCCCAGGCCGCCGAATAGTGCCAATAATGTAGATGCGTTCATTTCTTCTCAGATTCCTTGATCATTGTTTTATGTATTTTAGTCTGCACTGCACGCCACCGCCCCGCGGCCTTTATCCGCTTGCAAAGGTCTGTGCACACATACAAAGTTATTTTACTTGATATTCCCAAAAGATACAAGGGTTTTCGCCCCCGTTTTCTTTCCCATTTTCTCTTTCCGTTATAAATCCCAGTTTTGTCAGCAGATTCACAGAGGCTGTATTGTCTTTATGGCACATACTCCGGATGCGATATTCCGGGTATTCCCTTATAAAAAAGGTTAGCAGTCCCTTACTGACCTCATAGGCGTAGCCCTGTCTCTGGCTTTGTTTTCGGATCATAAATCCCAGCTCTGCGATCCCGTCTCCTTTTTCTTCAAAGCCTGCCCGTCCCAGGATCATTCCTGTTTTGTCTGTAACGATCCACATGCCAAAGCCGTAAAATCCGTAGTGCCATTTGATGTAATCCCTTGTATACGCCTCTTCCTTTTCGCGATCTTCATACAATGGCTCCATGTATGCCGTGATCTCCGGTTCTTCATAGATCCGGTAAAGCTCCGGCAGATCCTCTAAGGAAATCTCCCGTACCAGGCATCGGGCAGTCTCTAAGACTGTATGGGGCCTTTCGCAGAGTCTGTCATCAATGAGATCCAGATAAGCATCTTCCACATTTTCCGCATCTTCCAGAACATAAGAAAAGCCTGACAGATTCCCTCCTTCCTTCGGCACACCACGTAAAGGAAGGCAGGGTACCGCGTGCCTGCCTTCTTTAACCGCTTTTTGTATGATATTCCAGTCATCGCTCAGGATCAGAGAGCGGTACTGTCGTTCCATGACTTCCTCCCCGGTCTTACCTTACTCTCGCCTTACACTCTTGTCTTTGTTCTTGTCCTTACTCTTGTCTTTTTTCATTTCCCGAACTTTCTCTACAAATTATTAGTTATCGACTTTGGTATTTAAGAGAAGTTATGTCAACTTGCACCTGAGAATGTGTCTCAGTGCCTCATTCAATCTGGCCTCCGGGATCTGACCGTTTTTGCAGGCCGAAAGAACTGCCTGATATGCGGTCTCATAGTCTTCCGGCATAAGGATCATGTCTGCGCCCGCCAGGATTGCCTTAACAGCGGCATCTCCTGCGCTGTAATGCTGGGTAATGGCTCCCATGGTAAAGGAATCGGTGATAACGATCCCCTGATAGCCCAATTCGTTTCTAAGGCACCCTGTGATCATCTTCTCCGAAAGGGAGCATGGGGTATCATCTTCCAATACGGTGGGCAGCGTTATGTGGGATACCATCACGAAATCCGTTCCTGCCGTCTGTGCATCCGCAAAAGGGATCAGGTCACAGGCAGCCAGTTCTTCTTTACTCTTATCCGTATAAGCCGTTCCCTCATGGGTATCGTCCTTTGTTGCCCCATGTCCGGGGAAATGTTTATAGGTGCTTTTGATACCCGCTGCATGCAGGCCGTCTGAGTAAGCTTTTGCTAACGTTTTCACCTGCTCCGGATCCTCCCCGAAGGAGCGGGGGCCGATAACGGAATTCTCAGGATTGGAAAGCACATCTGCCACCGGGGCAAAATCCACATTCAGTCCGTATTCCTTCAGATATTCCCCGATCTTTTCTCCCGCAGCTTTGGCATCCTGCTCACTTTGATGCTCCGCTGCGCTGCCGGCAGATGTGATGCCAAAGGCAGGATTGGAAGCGATCCGCTCCACTTTTCCGCCTTCCTCGTCTACACCCAGAAATACAGGAATCCCTCCCGTGGCCTGGGTGGCATAGGTCTGCATGTTTTTCAGCATCTCCTTTGTCTGATCCGGATCTTCGAAATTCGATGCAAAGTAGATCAGTCCTCCCACCGGGTTTTTCTCATATGCGGCTTTGGTCATCTCTCCCGCTGCCGTTACCTGTTCCACTCCTGTCAGCTGCTCCGGCGTAATGAAGAAAAGCTGGGCCGCCTTTTGTTCCACGGATAAGGAGGAAAGCAGGCCATCGATTTTTGCTTCCGTTTCCGGATCGATCTGCTGCGATCCTGCCGCATCAAGGTCTTCGCCGATCCCGCCATTGTCCCCGGATGAAGATGGCGCATCGAACTGATCACCATCTCCTGTGCCGGGTAATGCACCTGAATCTGCGCCGGGATCTGTCTCATCCCCATCGCTGACATCACCTTGCGTATTTTGCAATGTAGCCTCCTGGGCCGATGTGCCTGCCGCTGTTTTTTGACCGCCGGAAAGGCTTCCCTTCAGAAACAGGGAAACCAAGAATCCCAGCCCTGCAATCACAAGCAGCCCGGCCGCAATCGCAGCCAGGCTGACCATTTTTTGCTTGATCCATCTGTTCTTTTTCTTACTTACAGAGGTTTTTTTTTACCCCCGTCGGCTTTTGCGCCGTCGGCGGTTTTGTTGCTTTCTTCTTTTGCAGGCTTGTCTGCCTTGCTCTTTTCAGCTTTTTTCCCTGCTGCTTTTTTCACATTGCTTTTGGGCTCCTGCTGATCTTCATCAGAAACAGCCTGCTTTTTGGCAGGTTTTACAGGTTCCTTTTGTTCTTTTGCAGCATTGCTCTTTTTAGCCGGGATCCGCTTCCCGTCTTCATCTATATTGAAAAACTCAATCGTACATTCTTCATTGGGGAAATACATCTTGCAGCTTTCGGAAATAAATCCCTGCATACGAAATCTCTGCCAGCTCTCATTGTAAATTCCGCCGGAAGAAGTGTCCGTGATAAAGAAACGATGTCTGATGCCGTCATAGGCTACGGAACAATGCTTCCTGCTGACGTGCTTATAACTGTCGGGCAACAAAATATCAGACTGGGGATCCCTGCCGATGGTCAGGATCTCGCCGTCTTCAAAATGGTACTCATCTCCTGCGCATTCTCCCGTTAAAATTCGCAGTACCCCTTCTTCGAGTCTCATGTTTTTCCTCCCAAATACATAGCCATTCTATGCCGAACATTTTCGCTCATCATTTTACCACATTTTGTGGTAAAGCTCCACAAAAACAGAGAAATTTTCCCATATTTTGATTTTTGTCTTCAAAACCGGCCGCATTATCGACAAATCCGTGCACTTTCGGTTCCTGCCTTATATCCTGATGCAAAAGCAAAATGCAGATTGTAGCCGCCGCAAGTGCCGTCCACATCCAGGACTTCTCCCGCGAAAAAGATGCCCGGGCAAAGCCGTGATTCAAGCTCATCCGTGATCTGATCGCATCTTACGCCGCCGGCAGTAACCTGTGCTCTGGAAAAGCCGCAGTTCCCGGTGATCTCTACGGGAAATGCTTTTGCAAGGGATGCCAGTATGTCGATCTGCTGCCGGGACAGCTTACAGGATGGCATATTTTCATCTGCTCCGCTTAGAGAAAGTAAGAGGGATGCAACTTTTTCATGCACACACATGCTCAGTGCCTTCTTGGCGGACCGCTCCTTCCCATCACTGATGGCAAAGCTCTTTTCAAGGCTACTTTGTAACTCTTCCAGGGAAATCTCCGGAAACAGATCCAGAAGCAATACCGGTTTCTTTCCTTCCGCCAGGGCATAAACTGCATAACGGGAAAGCTGCATCACGCAGATTCCGCTGATGTTGTCTTTGTTAAAGATCACTTCTCCCTGTTCTGTAAATGTTCCGGCTTCAATGCTGAGGGTAACGGCGCATTTCACTCTGACACCTGCCAGCGAGGAAAGTGCTTTGTTTTCAAACTGCAGCGGCACCAGCGCCGGCTGCTGCAAAAGGATCTCATGCCCCAGCTTTCGGATCACTTTGTTAAAGTTTCCATCGCTGCCGTGGGTGGGACTTGCTTTTCCTCCTACGGTAATGATGATGCAGGGGGCGTCGTAAGTTCCGTTCTTTGTCACGACGCGATATTTCTGTATTATGTCAACTGCTGCTTCATCCGTCCGGATCACAACGCCAAGTCTGTGACATTCCGAAAGAAGCGCCGCCGCTACGGCAGTTGCCTGCTCATTATAGGGATAGATATACGCTCCCATTGCCTTGCTCATAAGCCCCAAAGACGCAAAAAAATCCCGCAGTTTTTCTACGGAATATTCTTCGGTAAGCTGCAAGGCAAGACCTGCTCCGCTTCCCCGGTAATCTTCGGGACGGATACTCAGATTAGCGAAATTACACCTGCCGTTTCCTGTGGCATAAAGCTTTTTGCAAGGTTCCGGCCGCTGTTCCAGTACCAGTACTTTTGCACCTGATCTGCCGGCCCCAATGGCTGCCGCCAGACCTGCCGCACCTGCGCCGATGACGATCACGTCGAAATGTTTTCTGCTATCTGCATCTGCTGTAATGACAGTCTTTTCTTTACCGCTTACCAGGTATGTCTTACCGGTTTTTGTTTTCTGTCTTCTTTCCTGTTGTGCTCCCATGTGTTTTTCCTTTATATCCGGCACCACTGAATGAAAAGGTTATGCATAAAGTAATTTGCCAATTCAGGAATGTTCTCTCGCCGCTTTTATCTCCGCGTTAATTTCATGCCCGTACTCTCTGCAGGTTTCCCTGTCTTTATGCATCTGCTCTTTCAATGCTTCCAGTCCGTCAAACTGCTGCTCTTTTCTGTGGAAATGCAAAAGAGACACGGAAAGCTCCTTTCCGTAAAGGTCACCGTCAAAGTCAAACAAGAAGGTCTCTGCGCTGATGCCGCTTCGCTTTTCCCGAATAGTGGGCTTTTGACCGATATTGGTTATGCCAAAGTATGTATGAGCCTCTTCCGCAGTCTCTGCCCCTTCCTCACCTAAGATCCGAATGGTGGAAAAGTACACGCCGTTAGGCGGCAGGAGCTTTCCTGCATCGGGATAAATATTGGCTGTGGGCATTCCCAGAGTCCGTCCGATCCTGTTGCCTGTTTCCACTCTGCCCATAATAAAGTAAGGCATGCCTAACAATTCCCGGGCTACTTCCATCTCACCCTCTGCCACTTTTTCCCTGACAAGGGTTGAACTGATGGGAATCTGCTGCCAGCAGATCTTGGGAATGATCACTGCCTCGGCGCCGCCTGCATTTGCCAGCTGCCGCAGCATGGCTTCATCTCCCGCTCCGTTTTTGCCAAAGCTTACATCGTCTCCTGCGATGATCCTTTTAGCCTGCATCTGTTCCAGCACAATCTGGTTTACATAATCTTCAGGCGGCAGTGCTGCCGTTTCTCTGTTAAAGGGATATTCTACCAGATAGTCGATGCCCATTTCGGCAAAGATCTTTCTCTTTTCCTCCCGGGTCATCAGCTCCAGATAGCCCGGCTCGTCTCTGTGAGATACGTCCCGACACTGTCTGGCCAGGGCATCAAAGTATGCCCCCGGCGAAGGATCAAAGGTAAAAACCGCCGTAGCAAGTCCTTCTTTTTTCGCTGCAAAAAGGCCTTCCAAAAGCTTCCGGTGGCCCATATGGATCCCGTCAAACTTGCCGATGGCTACAGCGGAAGGCTCCTCTATATGAAACTGTGTTTGATCACTGATCAACTGCATTGTTGCTCTCCGCTTACTTTTGACTTAAAAACATCTTTACGGGTTTGGCTACGCTGCCGTTTTCCGTCCATTCATAAATGCCGTAAAACCTGCCTTCCCCGTCATATACTCTCAGCTTACCCTCTGTTTTATACTGCTCCTCACGCACCGCTTCTTCTCCGTCTTCTATGGTCGAAAACATAGCGGCTGCTAACTTATTACCGTTCTGAACCGCCTTTTTAGCTTCATCAGTAACAATCCCCGCAGGATATTTTAAAAACATCTGATCCGGCGGGATCAAAAACGCATCAAAGCTTCCTTCCCGCACCATGGTCTCGATCTCAGAAAGACGCTTTGCCTCCTCTATTTTGAATCTGCCTACTCTTGTCCGAAGCAGTGACTCCATCACGGCGCCACAGCCGGCTTTCCTGCCGATGTCATGGCACAGAGTCCGGATATAGGTGCCTTTGGAACAGGTGATACGCATGGTCACTCTGGGCAGATCCACGGAAAGGATCCTGATATCGTGTATGGTCACAGGCCGGGCTTTTCGCTCCACTTCAATGCCTTCTCTGGCCAGCTCATAGAGTTTTCTTCCTCCCACCTTTAATGCAGAATACATGGGAGGAATCTGAGTGATCTCTCCGATAAAGGATTTTATGTAAACCTCAACCTGTTCGTTTGTAAGGTCTTCTACCTTTCCCGGCAGGACAGCAGGCACTCCCTTTTTCACCGCAGCCGTTGAATCGTCAGGCCCGGTTGATTCTTCCTGATCTTCTGCTTCTTCCGGCTCCTTCAGCTTTCCGTCATAGCATGCGTCAGGCGCTTTAGCCGTAACAGTTCCCGTAGCATCCTGGGTGTCGGTCTCAAAGCCAAACAAAAGCACCGCTTCGTATTCCTTATTCTCATCTGTCAGCATGCCGCAAAGACCTGTGGCATTGCCGATGCAGACGGGAAGGACTCCCTGGGCATCCGGGTCCAGAGTACCTGTATGTCCGATCTTTTTTTGTTTCAGAATTCCCCGAAGCTTTGCCACCACGTCGTGGGAGGTGAAGCCCTTTTCTTTATATACGTTGATGATTCCGTTCATACTATATCCCGTGGCTTTTCCGTTTTTATTTCGAAAGAAAGATAGAGGCTCCGATTACAGGATAGCCTCTACTTTTTCCATGATCGCATTTAATACATCATAAAAGTTTCCGTTCAGATTGCAGCCTGCGGCTCTGATGTGTCCGCCGCCGCCAAAGGCTGCCGCAACTTCCGCCACATTGCAGTCATCACTGCTGGACCGAAGGCTGACTTTGTGCTCCTGGGGACCCACTTCATAAATAAAGATGGCCACCTTAACGCCTTTGATAATCCGCAGCTGGTTTACAATACCGGAAAGATCCGATTTCACTGCGCCGTAGAATCCCATGGTCCTTGTATCCATGCGGGATACCATAACCTGTCCGTCCAAAAGGGGAAAGGCTTCTAACAGCGCTCTTCCGAGGACCTGGGACTGTACATAGGTATTCTCATAAAATGTCTTATCGATCAGCTTCGGAAAATCAAAGCCGAAGGAAATCAAATCTGCCACCACCCGAAGGGTTTTGGGCGAAGTATTGGAATACTGGAGCACACCGGTATCATGAATGATGGCAACATAGATCGATAAAGCGATGTCTTTGTCGATCAGTGCCTTATACTCTTCTTTGCTGCATAGTACCTCGTAAAGTACTTCTCCGCAGGAGGAAGCCTCGGGTACTACGTAGCTCACATCTCCCTGTCCGGGATTGCTGATATGATGATCGATATTAATGACTTTTTTGGCACTCTCCACGTATTTGTTTGCCTCACCGCACCTGTCGGTGACGCTGTCCAGGACAAATACCACGTCATACACCGTATCCTCACTGTAGTCGGTTACGATACGGTCAATCCCCTTAATAACACTGTATGAAGGGTCCGGTTGTTCGATCATAACACAGCTTTCCGTTTCCGGAAGCGCTTTTTGTAAAAACTGCCAGAGTGCCAGAGTAGATCCGATACAGTCCCCATCCGGATTGGTGTGGCCTGTAATGGCGATCTTTTTTGCTCCCCGGCATTCCTTTAAAATATCTATCATATTTATTCCCTCCCTATTCCGGAAAAGAATCCTCTTTTCTTCCGTCCTTGGCGATCACTTCATCGATCTTCTTGGACATGTTGATCCCGTATGCTATGGACGCATCTCCCACAAACTGGATCTGGGGGGTGTTGCGCAGATTGATCCTGGACGCCAGTTCTCTTCTGACAAATCCCTCTGCGCTCTTAAGTCCTTCCACAGTGCGGGCAAGCTCTTCGTCGTCTCCAAGGACGGAAATGTATGCCTTGCACTGCTTCAGGTCCGGCGTCACAGCCACACTTGTAATGCTGGTCATGGGGCTGATCCGGGGATCTTTTAAGTCCCTGATGATGGATGCCAGCTCACGCTGGACTTCCGCATCAATGCGGGTATTCTTAACACTGTTTTTTCTCATTGCTGTTTCCTCGTAAACGCCATTTTCCTCGGTTTACATAATTACCTGGGTACTTCTACCATGATGTAGGCCTCTACGATATCCATCTCCTGTATCTGGTCAAAGCCGTCGAATACAAGTCCGCATTCGAAGCCTGCTTTCACTTCCTTAACATCGTCTTTGAAACGCTTCAGGGATGCCAGGGTTCCTTCGTAGATCTGATCGCCCTCTCTTGTGATACGGATCTTGCAGTCACGCTCAAATCTTCCGTCAAGGACATAGGATCCGGCGATATTACCTACTGCGGATGCCTTGAAGATCTGGCGTACTTCCGCATGTCCGATCACCTGCTCTTCAAAGATAGGATCCAGCATACCCTTCATGGCTGCTTCCACATCTTCGATAGCCTGATAGATAACCTTGTAAAGTCTGATGTCCACGCCTTCTCTTTCGGCTGTTGCCTTTGCCATTGCATCGGGACGTACGTTAAATCCGATGATGATAGCGGAAGATGCGCTGGCCAGGATCACATCGGATTCGTTGATGGCACCTACGCCGCCGTGGATGCATTTTACAACAACTTCGTCGTTGGACAGCTTCATCAGGCTCTGTTTTACTGCCTCTACACTACCCTGAACGTCTGCCTTTACGATCAGGTTCAGTTCCTTCAGGTTGCCTTCCTGAATCTTGGCAAAAAGATCATCCAGAGACATTTTGGATTTGGTCTCTTCGATCTTCTTCATCTTATTCTGGGATTCGAATACGTCCGCATAGGACTTGGCTTCTTTATCATTTGCATGTGCGATAAAGATCTCGCCGGCGTTGGGCACGTCGGAAAGTCCCAGGATCTCCACGGGTGTGGAGGGTTTTGCTTCTTTTACGCGGCGTCCCTTATCATCCACCATGGCACGGACTCTTCCGTGGGCAATGCCTGCTGAGATGTAGTCGCCGACTTTCAGCGTACCCTTCTGTACCAGTACGGTAGCCACAGGACCTCTTCCCTTATCCAGCTCTGCCTCGATGACCAGACCTCTTCCCATTCTGTTGGGGTTAGCCCGAAGCTCTAAGATCTCAGCGGTAAGGATGATGGTCTCAAGAAGGGTGTCGATGCCTTCTCCCGTCTTAGCGGATACAGGTACAAACTCGGTAGATCCGCCCCAGTCGGTGGGGATCAGCTCATACTCGGTAAGCTCCTGTTTTACTCTGTCGATATTCGCATTGGGACGGTCGATCTTGTTAACTGCAACGATGATCTCGATGCCTGCTGCTTTTGCATGGTTGATAGCCTCAACTGTCTGGGGCATTACGCCGTCATCAGCTGCTACTACCAGGATGGCAATATCCGTGGAGTTAGCACCTCGCATACGCATAGCGGTAAATGCTTCATGTCCCGGCGTATCAAGGAAGGTGATCTTCTGGTCATTGATCTTAACCATATATGCACCGATATGCTGGGTGATACCGCCTGCCTCTCTGTCTGTTACGTTGGTCTTACGGATGGCATCCAGAAGGGATGTTTTACCGTGGTCAACGTGACCCATTACGCAGATAACGGGGGGACGGGGCTGAAGAAGTTTTTCATCCTCTTCATCCTCCTTCAAAAGCTCTTCGATCACATCCACAACTTCTTCTTTCTCGCAGATGATCTCGTATTCAATAGCGATATTCTCGGCGGTCTCAAAATCAACCTCCTGATTTACCGTCATGATCTGGCCCTGCATAAAGAGCTTCTTGATGATCTCCGATGCACGGACTTTCATTTTATCTGCCAGATCTTTAATGGTGATCATCTCGGGAATGGTGATCACTTTGATCTTCTCTTCTTCCGGTTCGGGCTTCTTCTCAGGCTTGATGAATCTGCCTGCTTTATTCTTGGTCTTTACAGTCTCTTCCTCTTCTTCGAAGAAACGGTTGTTGCCTCTCTTGCGGCCATTGTCTTTCAGGCGTCTTTTGTCTTTGCCTTCACCGCCTCTTTCACCCTGCTGGCTGTTCCCTTCACCGAATTTGTTACCACCCTGATTCTTTCTGGATCCACCCTGCGATCCTCCATCGCTGCGCGAAGGGCGATCAGGATTGCTAAAGCTCCTGCCAGGAGCTGGGCGATTCTGTACGCCTTCAGACCTGTTTCTGCTGCCCTGATCATTTGTTCTGACCGTTTTGATCTCTTCTCTCTTCTCGACATTTCTCTGCTCTCCTTTCGGTGCGGGAGCTGTCTGCTGGTTACGGATCACATCCTGCTCTTTCTTCTCGGGCGCGTTCTTCTTTACGCCCTGCTGCGGCTGAGCGGGACGGGGTGTTCCTACAATGGCACCGGGCTTAATGGTGGGACGGATGATCTGATGAGGCTGTCCCGGTCTGTTGCCTCTTTGCTGATTCTGTCCGCTTCTTTGCTGATTTCCTCTGCCCTGTGCGCCTGCTGCATTATTGACAAAAATAATGCTCTTCTTCTTTTTCTTTACAGGTGCTCCCTGTCCGGCTCCCTGCTGGGGCTGCGCAGGTGCAGCGGGCTTACCCTGAGGTGTCTGCTGTTTCTTTTCCTCCGCTGCAGCTTCCTTTTTCTCAGCTGCGGGAGCGGGTGCTTTCTCAGCCTTCTGCTCTGCCGGTGCGTTCTCTTTTTTCTCCGGCGCCTTAGCGCTGCCTGCTTTCTTTCTCAAAAGTTCGATATCTTCCTCTTCCAGCGCGGAGGCAATCGTAAGGCGGGTATAATTTTTCTCCCGTCCGTTCTCCACCAGGATCTTCTTGGCATCGTCATTACTGATCCCAAGCTCCTGTGCCAATTCTTTCAACTTCAATTTTGCCATCTATTTTACCTCCTGCTTTTGTATCATTTCTTTCAGTTTTTCCGCAAAGCCCTCATCCAGGATCGCCAGCGAGGCCCGCATCTGCTTGCCTATGGCTCCTCCCAGCGTTTCTTTTGTCCCGAATGTCAGTATCGGGATCCCATAATAACTGCTTTTGTCATGAAACAGTTTTTTTGTATTGTCTGAAGCATCCGCTGCTATGATCACCAGCTTTGCTTTTCGATCCTTGACGGCCGCTTCGGCAGAAAACTCGCCGCTTGCGACCTTCCCCGCCCGATTGGCCAGTCCAAGGAAGGATAAGATCTTTTTTTCCATTCTTCATCCTTTGCTTTGCGTTACACTGTCAAACAAGCTTTTGCATTTCCTCTTCCAAAAGGTTCCACACCTCTTCGGAAACCTCCTGCGAAAAGCTTCGGGAAAGTGCTCTTTTCTTCCTTGCCTTTGCAAGACATCCTGTGTCCTTGCAGATATAAGCACCGCGGCCGTTGCACCTGCCCGTTTCATCCAAGACAAATTGCCCCTCCGGCGTTCTGACCACGCGGATCAGTTCCTGCTTCGGTTTTTTCTCTCCGCAGCCGATACACTGCCTTTCGGGTTTCTTTTTTTCCATGTTATGCTGCCTCTTTATGCTTCTTCGGAATCCGTATCTTCCTGCTCGGAATCCTGCTCAGCTTCCTCATAAGCTTCCTCTGAAGCAGGCTCTTCTTCATAGGCTTCCTCGTACTGCTCTTCTTCGTACTCGCCTTCGTATTCCTCATCATACTCGTCATCATAGTCCATATAATCTTCGGGACGGAAGCCGGGTGCATCTTTGGCCTGGGTCTCTGACTTGATGTCGATCTTATAGCCTGTCAGTCTTGCGGCAAGACGGGCATTCTGGCCTTCCTTACCGATGGCAAGGGAAAGCTGATAATCGGGTACTACTACCTTTGCAGTCTTTTCCTCGGGATCGGCGAACACGTAAACGATCTTTGCCGGGGAAAGAGCGTTCTGGATCAGCTGACCGGGGTTCTCATCCCAGTTGATGATATCGATCTTCTCGCCTCTGAGCTCATCTACGATGGAATTGACTCTGGCACCGTTCATACCTACGCAGGCTCCTACGGGATCCACGTCGGGATTCTCACTCCAGACTGCCATCTTGGAACGGCTGCCGGCCTCTCTTGCGATGGCCTTGATCTGTACGGTTCCGTCAGCGATCTCGGTCACTTCCGACTCAAAAAGCTTTCTCACCAGATCCGGATGGGTTCTGGAAACCATGATACGGGGTCCCTTGGTGGTATTGCGTACTTCCACCACATACACTTTGATCCGGTCGCCGGGTCTGAAACGCTCGGTCTTAACCATCTCTTTCTCGCTTAAGGTGGCATCGATCCTGCCCAGATTGATGATCAGTCCGCGGCCGGTATCTCTCTGAACCACACCGGTAACGATGTTTTTCTCTTTTTCATTAAACTGGTTGTAGATCACAACTCTTTCTTCTTCGCGAATCTTCTGCAAAATGCTGTTCTTTGCATTCTGTGCTGCGATTCTGGAAAACTCACGGGACTGCACTTCCACATCAACGGTTCCGCCGATGACTGCATTTTTGTCATATCGTTTTGCATCCTCCAGGGAAATCTGCAGGATATCGGAAAAAATGTCATCCTCCGTTTCAACAACCTCTTTTACGGAGTAGATCTTGTAATCTCCCGTCTGTCTGTCCACTACGGCCTTACCGTTCTCGGCACGTCCCATATCCCCTTTTCCGTAGTGATTCTTGTAAGCATTTTCCAATGAACTCTCTACTGCTTCGAACAGAGTCTCTCTGCTGATGCCTTTTTCCTTCTCGAGTAGATTGATCGCTTCCAAAAGTTCGCTGTTCATTTTTTTCTCCTCCTAAAATGAATGTACAAAAGCTGTTTTCTGCTTAAAATTCCACATATGGTCTGACAAGGGCAAGCTCGCTTCTCTTCCAGGTCCGCTCGCCTTCTTCTGTCTGAAGTGTGATGCTGTCCTTATCAAAGGCTGTCAGAACGCCGGTAAAATCCTTTTTGCCGTCAACTGCAGCATAGGTTTTGATCTCCAGCTCTTCTCCCATCTTCCTTTGAAAATCCCGGTCCTTTTTCAAGGGGCGAAGCAGTCCCGGGGAGCTGACTTCCAGAATGTAGGATTCCTCTATAAAGTCTTCCTGATCCAGCAGATCCGAAAATGCTCTGCTTACCAGTTCGCAGTCCTCTATGGTAATGCCGCCTTCCTTGTCAATGTAGGCACGCAGATACCAGCTTCCCGCTTCCTTGACATATTCCATGTCGCAAAGCTCAAAACCGTTCTCCGTAAGGATGGGAGTGATCAGCTCCTCGGCTTTTGCTTCGTAGGTCTCTTTTCTCGACATATACGCCTCTCCTTTTGACCGTCACACGAATTGATCAAACATGCAAAAAGTGGACCTCTCCGGTCCACTTTTCACAATCAACTGACTACATTACATACAATAGCACAGTTTCATAGCTCTTGCAAGTCCCTTTTTAAAGGAAAAATTACTTGATCTTGATCTTCAGTTTCTTTTTCAGGTTGGTGCCGTCGGTGGTCATCACCGTAATGGTCACTTTCTTTCCTTTTGCTTTCTTATTTGCTTTCACAAGACCCTTGCTGTTTACCGTGGCGATGGCAGGATTGCTGCTTTCCCATTTCAGCTTGGTATTGGCTCCTTTGGGCGCCGTTACTTTCGCTTTCAGTTTCAGCTTTCTGCCCGCCTTCACACTCTTTTTGCCGGAAAGTTTCAGCTTCTTTACGGCTTTTTTCATCACGGTGATCTTGTAGTCAGCCTTTATGCCGGATCCATCTGCGGCGGTTGCAGTGATGGTCACCTTCTTTCCGCCGGCTTTCTTGCCGATCTTAACTAGGCCATTTGCATCCACTGTTGCCACTTTGGGATTGCTGCTTTCCCATGTCACGTTTTTATCCGCGGCATTTTCGGGAAGTACCTCAGCAGTGAGCTGAATCTTCTTTCCGGCAGCGATCTTTTTGGAAATACCGGTGATATTGATCTTGCTGACCTTTACGGCCGCCTCGGGTTTCGGATCATCCTTCTGAGGCTGGGGCGCAGGGTTCGGATTGGGTTTTTCTTTTTTCTTTTCGGGTTCCGTAACAGGCTTTGCACTCTGATCATCTTTCCAAAGGGCTTTGATGACCATATTGGCCTGTACGTTCTTAAACTCTCTGTCCCAACCGTCGAAGGCCAGTCCTTCTTTGGAAGGTGCTGCAGGCGCTACGGCATCCTTGCCATGAAGAACGCTCTGGGTAGAAAGTACATTGCCGAATCCGTCTTCAAAGACGATGGTGTGCTCAAAGTTCTCATTTCTGGTCACTACCGTACTTGCACGCTGGGAATCATTTCCAACGGGATCTGTTGCAATAATGCTGCTGATCCTGGATGCTTCACCGTTTTCCAGTTTGCCGGTGACGGTAAACGCGCCTTCAGCGTCAACGGAAATATCCGTAACCTTTAATTCTTCTTCCGGATTCTCCGGATTCGTGTAGAGCATAGTCACCTTTGATCCCGGCTCTGTGATACCGGTCAGGTTAAAGGTTCCGTCGTTTTCTGTATAAGTCACCTCCTGATCCAGGGTAACAACAGGTGCAGTATTGTCCTTATTCAGGTTCACATATCGGATGGTCTCATCCGTTACGCCGTCATGGTTGTAAAGGGCTTTGACTTCCAGACTGGCTGATCCTTCAAAGTCACTGATGCTGAAGGTGTTCGGTTTTTCGGGATCGCTGCTTGACGCCATGGGAATCTCTGCAGGGTTTCCCTGATCATCTACCGCATCCAGTCTCGTTACCTTGAAGGTTGTATCAGCCGAAACGTCATGGCCGTCTTTGTCCTTCAGGCCGCTCATCTGAATATCCAGGGTCCTTCCCTCTTCCCCTTTGAAGGTATGGGAATAGGTTCCTGTTGCATCCTGACTAAGTTCTGTGGTTGCTTCATGCCACCATCCGTCATTCCAGCCTTCAATTGCACTTACTTTGAAGTCTACCGGTTTATATTCCGGAAGGAGCTTTGAATCTGACTGCTTTTCACTTCCGAATTTTTCATACTCAGAAGTCTCTCCGTCCGTTGTCACCTCGCACTTCTTGAAGGCGGATACGCCGATCTTGTAGTTCTTACCGGGGGTAAGCTCTATTACGGCATCATCCTGATCGCCATTGGGCGTCACGGATTCGCCTGCGGTTTCCGCACTTACTTCTTTTCCGTCTTCGTCGGTAAGGATCTTTTCGCCGTTGGCGGTCAGTGTGGTATCCAGACTGAAGGTATGGCTGGTTTCATCATAAGACAGACCCTGCATCGGAAGGGTATCCTCCGTTCCCGTAAAGTCCTCGGTGTTGTAGGTAAAGCCGCGGCCGGTATCTACATAGGACTTCACGCCGCCTTCTTCTGTCTCCTGATAGATGGTCACTTTGTAACCGTCAGCGTGCGCTACCTCACTCCAGCTTCCGCGTACGGATTCATTTCCAAGAAGCGTAAGATCCACATCCTCGGGTGCTGCAAGCTCCAGCTTGTTCTCGTATTCGCTGGCTGCGGCTGACTGCCAGGTGGTAACAGGTACTTCTGTTTCGATCTCTTCTTCGGTTCCGTCTTCATTCGTTACCGTAACTTTTTTCTTTTCCACTAAGGTTACGGTCTGGTAATATTCACCTGAGGGTGCCAGATCCAGTCCTGCCAAAGATACCTTGATCGGACCTGACAGGGCTTTTGCATCCAGCGTGCGGCTGTCTACCATATAATCGGTTCCGATCTGTTTTTGAATGTTTCCGTTTTCATCCTCTACTTCTTTTTCCGTTCCCAGATAGGTGTAGAGGCAGTATTCTTTGTTCTCTTCAGGATCGGTTACCTGAATATCCAGATAATCTCCGCTGCTTTCCGTCTTCTTTACTACCGCAAGATTCGTAGCAGGCGTACTCTGTAATCCCACAATTCTGAAGTCACTGTCTGCGTTAAAGGTGATACCGGATGCATTGGCATTGACGGCCTCCTCTTTTGTCAGGGAAACAAAGACAGCTCTCTTTGTAACGTTGCCATCATCATCTGTTTCCAGGGTTCCGGCATAACCGTTGTAATTACCTTCATCCAGAGCAGCTTCGGAAGTAGCAAGATTCAGGGTCGGCGCATTACAGGTAAGACTCTGTGCAAATGCATCGATCTTCTCTTTCGTCATGTTTGTCTGATCGGTAGGTACCACGATCAGAACTGCATTTTCGCCATCGGCAATGCTTTGAGGGTCATCGACGTTGATGGTATGTGAAAAGCTCGTTCCTTTATCGTCGTTTTCTGCTGCGATCTCCTCGATGGCAAGGGGTGCAATATTAGCTTCCACCATCATAAGAGCCTGCTGTCCGTCTTCTGTTGTTACAGCCACAGGGTCTCCCAGAAGCAGGGATGCGATCTCCTCTTCGTCATAGTCTCCTGTCTGCGTATTCAAAAGCTCGTCCCAGTTCACTTCGCCCAGTTCATGAAATGCGCTTCCCTGCGTTTTGATCTCATTCTGCGGGAACAGATAGATCACACGACCGTAACATCCGATAAAGGAACCGGTAGCTGCAATACCGCCGGACAGGCTTAAGTTCCTAAAGAAAGCAGATGCACTGGCGGTGCCGTTTCCTGTCTGGAATGCTGTCTGCGCACCGATCTTATAATCCAGTCCGGCGCCGGCAAGGGACTTGCCCCCAAACAGCGGTACAGCTTCCGGAACGCAAAGGGATGCATGGGCAGATCCGGTGCTTCCCAGATATACATAGCAAAACTGCGGATCATCTACGGCATTGGCCACGCAGGTCTCTGCTGAGAGGGCAACCTTTGCACGGATGGTACCGTTAAAGTCCTTCGCAAACATTTTGGAGGCCTTCTTCATGGAATTGGTCTCGTTTTCGATATCTTCATCAGAATAATTAAAGATCTTGATACCAAGACCCATCTCCCCGCCGAAGGCTACGCCCCGGTAGGTACGGGTTCCGATCAACTCATCCTTGGAAGTGTATGTTACTTCCTTGCCGTTTAAATAAACGCCGGCATACATGCTGTCTATGAGCTTCAGGGATTCGTCTCCCACCTTAAAGCCTACATCCTCGCCGATGAGTCGAAGCTGGGAAGGTCCTACTTTCACGGTCAGCTTGCCGTCTACCACTTTTACGATCTCACCGTAAGCTACCAGTGTCAGTACCACAGGAGGAATGGCTACGTAATTGCCGTCAATGGTGGATGCCAGTCCGTCAATACCGCCACCGCCGCCGGTGATGGTTACTACAGGTGTTCCGGGGGGAATGTCAACTCCCATACCCGGCTTTTCGCCCTTAAACTCGAAATACAGATGCTCCGGGCAAAGACGTCCGTTCTTCAGACGTACAAGCTCCAGCTCTGCCTGCGTGGAAAACAGGCTCTTGATGTTCATGGTAAATTCAAAGGCATATTTTTCCTCACCCTTAAAGGTGTTTACCTCGCCATGCATTTTGGCGCCGCCAAATCCCAAAACGGAAGGGCTGGCGTCTTTTTCTTCGCCTTCTCCTTTATCTTTTCCCGGGATCTTGGGCACTTTCAGCATACCTTCCGCATGAACGCCGTTGCAGACGAATTCAGACTTGCCGTTCAGGCCGTAGCCCAGTTTCTTCATATCCATCTGCGCCAGGAACAGATTGATCTTAAACTTACCGGTAAATACCAGATTGCCGGAGGTATCCAGGCTGACGCCTTTTACGGATACACCGTTACCGGGAATATCGATGTTGATGTAAGAATTATTCTTGGAAGGATCGATCTTCAGCGCAAGTCCTTTTGTTTTATCGTAGGAATCAAAAGACAGACCGCCTCCTTCTTTGGGTTCATAGAATTTAAAGGTAGGTGCATTTAAGGATACCCGGGACTGATCGATGTCAAGGGTTCCGTCTTCATGAAGCTTCAGTCCGCTGACAACGGGGTTGCTCCAGCTGGCCACAATGGTGGGGCTGATGGCAGCAGAACCATCCCGGAATGAATAAACCGTCTCTCCTTTTATCACTTCGGAAAAATAGTTGCCCTGATATTTTGCAACGCAGGTTCCGTATTTTTCTTCGAAGCGCTTGATATCATCTTCCGTATCCGCGGGGATTACTACATGGGCCTGTTTACCGTCTGCTCCCTTTTTGTCTCCGTTTTCAAAAACGCAAAGATAAGGGGCATCTCCCTGGATCTTAAAGGCATCCGGATTGGTTGTGGTACCCTCTTCTTCCTTGGGCTCCTTCAGATTGCGGAAGCCCCAAAGCGCATCACACTCGTGGATGAAATCCTTTTTTCCATCGTTCCTTTTCAATCTGTATGCAGGATCGTTTCCTGCGCGTCCTACAGTCGTCAACGTATTCTTTGCATAAGAAACAGCGATGGGATAGGCTTCATGATGTCCCTCTACACCGTAACCGTCTGCAAACTCATTGTACGGCGCATGATAGGCATAATAGCCGGAAGTTGCCACAAAGGGCGATGCAAAGGCATAGCTGTCGCTGTATACCTCCCATACGGCATCATCCGGGGTCTGTGCCACGCCGTTTGAAATATTCATGTAAGAAATCTCACAGGAAGGAGAATAATACTGAGCATTGACAGCGATATTGGGGTAATCGCTTTCCTTGATGGTGTCATGTCCCATGGCAGGGAATTTTTCAAAATCCATATTCTGCCTGAAAAAGATACCATAGGGCTTATTCTCATCAAGTACCGATTCCTCTACTTCGCTCAGATTTCGGAAGATTCCCACACAGGAAACGCCCCAGTTCTCTGTTTCGTCATTTTCATCATACATAACGGCCGTATTTGCGATATCAACCGTTTCTCCGTTTCCGGTATTGCCTTCGTTCAATTTGACGAATTTGAAATAATTGGTCAGTACATACTCGTCATGATCGATGAAATAATAATCCACAGCCATATCCGCAGACATCTCGAAGGTATCCACCGATTTACCGCTCGTATCCCAATCGGTGGTAATCGTATCATGGATATTTCCGGTACGTACCTTTGCCGACATCACACTGAGCTTGCTGTATTTGCCGGGCTGAAATTGACCGACACTATCCATAGACATGGGTGCAGTCTCCATCTTGAAGACCTGTCTGCCGGCATTATCGATATTCTTGTAGGTCTTATCCAGTGTTACCATGGGAATGGTGTGGGCCACGGTACCGCTCATTTCAGGCTTTGTATCATCAATACAGATATCGAAATGAAGATACTCATTTTCCATATACGTGTATTTGGCTCCACCACTTACAAAATTGCCGTATTTGACTTGTTCCGGGTTATTCGGGCAGATCGCTCCTATGTAAGCGAAGGTGCTCGCAGGCTGCACAAGCAGCAAGATTCCGGCAAGAAGAATACTGATAAACTGTTTCGTCCTTTTTTTGTTCATCCTTCGTTTCCCCCGTTCCTTTCTTCATTATTCCTGCTGTTTCTCCAATGCAGGATCAGAATTGTCAGCAGCATACCAAGGCTGAAAGCAAGTACCGCAACCAGTACAAGACCGCCAGCATCCTGAGACAGCATAAATGATCCGTATACGGAATCATCCAGTTTCTCCGGGCGCATGGGCAGGGCGCCGATCAGCCATACAAGAGATGTAAACAAAAGAACCGCAGTCGACGAAAGTGCTGCTTTTGCCTTTGCTGCGCGGCGCTCCCGTACTTTACGGCTGCGCTTTAAAACTTCCGACAGTGCTTCGTCTTTTGCATACTTCATCTTCTTTTCACCTCCTTCTGATATTGCGTAAAAAACAGCTGTATACTACTTAGTTGCAACTTCGGGGGAAATTGCCCAGTAAATTTTTATTTTTTTAAATTATTTTACAACGTCGCAAAAACCTTTGATACTTTCCGGTACAAAAGATACAGTCCGATGGCCGTAAGGACCGGCATCAGATAGCCGATCCAGGAGGATACTCCGGGCTCGGAAACCAATAAATTATACAATGCATGAAAGGTCATGGATACGGCAATGCCGCCAACCACTACGGGGAAGGAAAAAAGCCGCAGCCTTTTCCCCACGATCATCCAGAGGGACAGGGCATAGATCCCGACGATATGCATTACCCCCACCGCCAGTCCGCGGATCATAATATAAGGCAGGTGGTCTGCACCGGACCGCAGGATATAGCAGCAGTTCTCAAAGGTGGCAAAGCCGGCTCCGATGGCCACCGCAAACATGGAAAAACTGTGATCCTCCGGCATGAACAAAAGCAGGAAAAATAAAAGGGGCTGGAATTTCAAAAGCTCCTCCACCACAGGAGAAAGGAAAATTGCCGTATCATTGGCGCCCATTCCGGTATGCAGGTTCAAAAATCCGCTGATATACGCAGCGATGAGACACTCTGCCATCCCAAGCAAAAAGCCTATGACATAGCGCCTGACTTCTCCTTTGATATACAAAATGGAAACTCCCAGAGGAAGCATGATGCAAAGAAGGATGTTTTCCGCATGGATCATTGACTCATTCCCTCCTTTTCAAGCGCATAAAGCAAAAGCGGGTTGCAGCAGACAGATACTGCCAGGAAAATAAGGTAGATGCTCCCCGCACTCATATACATGGAGAAAATTGCCCAGGCAAAAACCCCATTCCATAAATAGTAAGCCATGGCATACTGTTTTTTTCGAAGGGCCGAAGCGGCGTATACGGTCAAACCGCCCGCCCCAACCAAAAGCAGCACGCTAACTAAAATATCCGTAGCCTTCACCACATCCTGCGGCAGCGTAAAGCTGACAGCCTGTGTCACAAGCACCGCCAGAGTGATGACGCCAAAAAAGAGCAGTTTTTTTCTCGTAAAAAACCGCTCTCTTTTCATACCGTAAAAAACCGCAGAGAGATAGTAGCAAAGCGCTGCACCGGTGCAGATGTCCTGCAGCCACTCCCTGCTCCAGCCGATCCAAAGCATGGCATTAACTGCTGAGATAAGCGCCGCTGCCAGCAGACATTTTCTGTCTGTTACCCGCTTTCCGCCGCCGATGGTTGCCGCTGCCGCACCCAGCAAAAGAAATAATCCCCATTCGCAGATCTCATTGGCGGCAAAGGGCATACGTACCCCCGGCCGCATCAGGTCATAGGTCAGCCAGTACAGATCACTGAGCAGGGTGCTTACCATGGCAAAGGCAAAAAATCCCGTCGTCACGGGATGTTTGGTTCGCCCGATGATGGCAAAGCTGCGCAGGATCACAAAGAGAAGCACCAGGATTCTGAACAAAGGAAGCAGAAATTCCATGCTCATAACTCCGTCCCCGCCTTTTCCAGCTGCTCTTTCAGCGCTTTCTTTCCTCTTTCGATGAGATGATAGATCTGTTTTTTACTCTTTCCCATAACTCTGGCCGCCTCTTCATAAGACATATCTTCGAAATAAACCAACATCAGCACCATTCGATACTCTTCCTTTACAAAGGAAAGCGCCCGATACAGCTGCCGGTTTCGTTCCTGTTCCAAAAACATCTCTTCCGGAAAAGATCCCTCCTCAGCTGCTTTTTCCGGAAACTCATCCAGGGATTCCGTTACAAACCTTCGCTTCCGAAGATGCATTTTGGCAAGATTTTTTCCGATGGAAAACAGCCAGGTTTTAAAGGAACTTCTGCCTGAAAAAAGAGTCGGACCCGCTGCCACCTCGGCAAACGCATCCAACATCAGCTCCTGGGCATCCTCCATGCGGTTTACATAATTATACAAAAACAGGGTTAAGGAAGCGCTGTGACGGTCCATCAATATGCCAAGCGCTTCCTCCCTGCCCGTATGAAGAAAAATCTTATAAAGTTCCTCATCCGTTTTCTCATGCATAAGGCCATCTTCCGATCCTGAAGATTTGTTACCATTATGTCATATAAACGGCGATTTTTCAATGAAAACGGATTGCAAAAAGCGGAAAAAGGACCGGCCTTTCGGTCAGTCCTCATCCCAGTTATTCTCATCTCCCAGATCCACTTTCTTAAGCTCTCTTCGGAAGAAAATATCATACATGACGGGAATGATGAACAGGGTCATCAGCGTTGCATAGGAAAGTCCGCCGATGGTTACGATCACCATGCCCTTACTCATTACAGCCGATGCGTCCCTGGACAATGCCAGAGTAAAGTTGGCAAGAATGGTGGTCATAGCCGTCATCAAAATGGGCCGCATACGGGTCACGCCGGTTTCCACCAGGGCGTCGGATTTTTCCATACCCTCCAGCCGCAACTGGTTTACATAATCCACGAACACGATACCGTTGTTTACCACCACGCCGGCCAGGATCAAAAAGCCCATCATGGCGATCATGGAAAGGGGCTCCCCTGTGATCATCAGTCCGATAAAGCCGCCGGTAAATGCCAGAGGTATGGTGAAGATTACGATAAAGGGCGACAGCATGCTTTGGAACTGGGCCACCATGATCAGGTAGATAAAGACAATAGCCAGCAGGATCATCAGGATCATATCGTGCATCATATCACGGATCTGAATGGTCTCACCTGCGATCTCCACCCGCATGCCGTCAGGCGCTTTGTAATTCGCAAGTTTCTCTTCCACCTGCCGGGCCAGAAGGGTGGTATTGTAACCCTCCATGGTATCTGCCGTCACTTCGATCTTTCTTCCCTGATCCTCTCTTCGGATACTGGAAATGCCGGGCTGCTTTGTGATGGTAGCAAACTCGGAAAGCTTGTGTTTTTCTTCTTTATCTTTCCCGTCATCATCCTTCAGTGTGACGGTAAACTCATAATCCTTCAGGTTTTCTTCCGTTACAGGCTTCGTCTCATTGATCAGTTTGATCTTGTAGGTCTGGCTGTCGGTTTCAAGTGTGGCGGAGTCTTTTTCCGTCGTCAGCTTGCCGGACAACTCCTGAAAGATCTGGGCCACAGTAAGATTCAGCCGCATGGCCTTGTCCTTGTCCACCGTGATATGAAGCTGCTCATCCGCCTCTTCCTGACCGTTGGAGACATTCTCAAAGCCTTCGATATCGGAAATCAGTGCCATTACATCTTCGCTTGTGGAAAGGAGCTTATCGATTTCCTCGCCAAAGATATCGATCTGCATTCCTGAGCCCACCAGGGCCGACATATCCATGTTTGATGTGGATACGGAATACTCACAGTCGGGGTAATCTTTCTCCATGATCTGCTCTAATTCTTTCGCGATCACCGGATTATCTTTTCCCTGCTTATCCGAAAGCAGGATCATAAAGGAAAAGCTCTTGTTGGAGCCTGTGGACAGAATGGAGGTGGAGCCTCCGCCTGCCATGGCACCTACGTTTTCAACGCCGTCTAAGGCGGCTACTTTTTCAAGGACCGCATCTGCGATCTTGTAACCGTCTTCTACACTGCATTCATCCGGTACGGAGAAGCTCAGGGACATCTGGTTCCCGCCCATTTCTGGCAAAAATACCATGCCGGTGGAAACCACTTTGATGGCGCACATTGCCAAAAGCCCTACTGCCACCGCAATGGGAAGCAGCTTGTAACGAAGACAGAACTGCAGGATCT
This sequence comes from Lachnospiraceae bacterium, assembly GCA_024685005.1. Taxonomy (GTDB): domain Bacteria; phylum Bacillota; class Clostridia; order Lachnospirales; family Lachnospiraceae; genus RGIG7926. The sequence continues at coordinate 32,098 of JAIKWF010000025.1, read as the reverse complement.
TCGCATATCCTTTCATTGCTTTATCAAACAGTCTGTGCTCCTTTTGTACGGAGTTTTTCAGCACCGTAGATCCCATGGTTGGTACCACAGTCAGCGCCACGATCAGGGATGCGATGAGGGAATAGCCGATAGTCAGTGCCATATCCGTAAAAATATCCCGGGTCATACCGGTGGTAAATACAATGGGCAAAAATACACAGATGGTGGTCAGTGTGGAAGCCGCAATGGCGCCTGCCACCTGCCGTGCTCCCATAACCGCTGCTCTTGCCGCAGGGATTCCTTTGCCTCTGAGCCTGTAGATATTCTCTATGACTACGATGGAGTTATCCACCAGCATACCGACGCCCAGTGCAAGTCCCGACAGGGAAATGATGTTCAGCGTGATATTGGAAAAGTACATCAGTACAATAGCAAAAAGCACGCTCAATGGAATGGAGAATGCCACCACCACTGTAGGACGTACATCTTTTAGGAAGATAGCCAGCACCAGGATCGCCAGCAGGGCACCAAAGATCAGGTTGGACAATACAGAGTTTACAATGAGCTTGATGTAATCTCCCTGATCCATCATGGGAACAATGTGCAGTCCCGGGAACCGCTCTTCCAGCTCAGTAATGGAGCTGTTGCATACTTTGGACACATCGGAGGTTCCTGCTGTACTTGCTTTGTTGATGCTCAGGATGATGGCAGGAGCGGAATTCAGTTTTGCATAGGAATCATTTGCGTTGTCGCTTTCCTTTACATCCGCCACATCCCGGATCCTTACGTCTCCGATCTTATTGACTTTTACCAGCAGCATATCTTCGATCTGGGAAACGGCGTTAAACTCATCTCCCACTTTTACAAGGAGCTGCTGATCCGCATCCAGCTTGATATAGCCTGCGGGCATATCAAAGTTCTGGGCCTTGATCATATTGGACAGGGTCTCTACCGTTAAAAGGGCATCCAGATTGGCGCTCTTTAAGGCATTTTCCCTGCTCTCATCCAGCTGCTTTTGTGCCTGTTCCAGCTGCTTTTCTCCGTTTTCGATCTGCATCAGACCGGATGCGATCTTGGCCTCTCCCGCACCAAAACCGGCAGCTGCCAGGATCTTACCTGCTTCCACCTGGGTATAGGCTGCCTCAGCCTCCGCAATGGAATTGCCCACTTCCGTATTGACGGCATTGGCTGCAACGATCTCAACCTTCAGGTTGGCCAGCTCCGTATCGATCTGGGGCATACGGGTATTTACGATATCATATACGGTACGGATATTCTCCTCCGTAAGCTGCTCTGCCGCTTCTTCCTGCCCCTGTTCCTTCAGCATCTTGCGCATGGCTTTCAGCTTTTTGGGATGGGCCAGGGCATCCGCCGCATCTACGGGAATGGCATCCAGCTGCTGTTGCTGCTGTTCTTTTGCTACGGTTTCAGCGGTCTGTGCAACGGTGGACTCTAAGGCTACCCTTGCCTCATCCGGCAAAAGGGAGATCATGATGTCCACATTGGAATCATCCACATTGGCTCCTGCCATTCCGGCACCTTCCAGAGCCTGTGCCACCGCAGTGATCAGAGCCTGTCTGTAGACCATATCGTAAATGGTTTTATAGGTTTCCTCGGATGCGATGGTATCCCTTGCCGACTGAAAACCTTTTTCGATCTTACTCAGATTCTCGGCGACTTTGTTGTCCTCATAGGCCTTTTTTTCCATCTCCAGGGCTTTCTGGTCTGCCTGTAGTCCCATAAGCTGGGCATTAAAAGAGGCCTTGGTAGCCATTGCCTCATCCAGACTCTTGCTGTACTCTGCCAACTCCTGGCTCTTTTCCTGCTCTGTGGCTGCCAGCTCTTTTTCGCCCTTATGAAGCTTTGCCTTGGCATCCTCCAGTTCCTTTTTCCCGTCATCGATCTCCGCCTGGGCTTCATCGATCTTTTCCGTGGCGATGCCTTTGATCTCATCGTTGAGTTTGTCGATCTTTTCCTCGTTTAAGCAAATCTCCACCGTCTTTTCCACAAGACCTGTGGCATCCACTCCCGCAACGCCCTCCTGACGTTCAAAATAGGGGATCACTTCTTCCTTCGTAAAGTCCGTCAGGGAATAGATGTCCGCTCCGTCATAATAGACAGCCGCATACATGGTAGCCAGCATATCCGGTGAAATCTCCATCAGCGCCGGTTTTCCCACTTTTTCCGGAAGCTCCAGCTGATCTGTCTGGGTAGAAACCTTGACCATGGCGGAATCCATGTTGGTGTCATCTTCAAACTCCAGCATGATCATACTGTAATTCTCATTGGAATTGCTTCGAACGCTCTTTACGCCGTTTACTGTTCCAAGGGCGCTTTCCAAAGGGGCGGTGACTTCTTTTTCAACACGCTCCGGTGATGCGCCGGGATAGGTTGTCACAACTACGATATAGGGTAGGGAAATGCTGGGCAACAGGTCTGTGGACAGTTTGGAAAAACTCACAAATCCCAAAACCAGTACCAGGATCACTCCCACCAAAACCGTAAACGGTTTTTTAACACAATACTTCGACATAAACACTCCTTGTAATCACTGAAAACTCTTTAATCATAGGGATTTTCCGCCCCTTTTTCCGCTTTTTTGCTCAAAACAGTATTATTATGAACGAATGCGGCTGAAAATGCTATATAAAAATCTCACAAAAGCAAAAAAATACACAAAAAAAACATAAATGGTCAAAACCCGTGATTTTTCCTTGCGATTTTAGGGGATAAGAGGTAAAATAAAAGCGTATATGAGCATTTATCTTTTTGTTGGTATAACAAAGGCTTTTACAGGGGGAAAGGAAGGGCATGAAAAGAGAAGTTTTTAATACGATCGTCATGGAGAACATCAACAGTACGCTGGTCAGCGTTACACTCTCCGGTGGTATCCGCATTTCACAGGAGCTTTTGATCGAGGGTAACAGAACATCCAAAACCGATGTTTCCTTCATCAAGATCGAGGATACCTACGTAGGTATCCGTCAGCGGACCGAAGTTACCTACGATTACACCGGTCAGACCCGTAAGGGTGATTCCAGACATGCGGATTACTACATGGGTTATGATGAGATTGTGGCACTTGAGTTCTATGATAAGAGCGCTACTGCTGTCAGCGACTCCAAAGAAACCGCATCCAATGAAGAGCATGCAAGCCGTCACGGTATTGTATCCAAGCCCCTCAGTGATCTGAGCCAGCAGGCTAAGAGCAAGGAACGTCTTCTTGCCGAAGCCGGCAACCTTTTCATCCCCACCGCCGGAGATATCTGAGTATCCGGTATATCATTTGTAAGTGTAAAAGCTCCCGCAATTGCGGGAGCTTTTTTCATTGCCTGATCATCGCTGTGACATCACTCTGACATCATTTTGTCATCTTCAGATAGCTTTCCAGAAACATGGGATTTTTATCCGGCAAGCCAACCTCGTACGTCGGTATACTGACCCATTCTTCCCATACCTTCACCTGACTCATAACTGCTCCCCCTTTAAATACCGTTTAAATACTGCTTACAGGCACAAGACCCTTCTCTTTCAAAATTTCCTCCGCCTGCGCTATGCTTCCCGAAAGCGGGATCACCTTCTCATATACTTCCCGGGTTTTTACCGATAAAAGAGCCGCATACTCTTTATCGTATTTCTCGGACCGGCCTGCCATGGTAGAGGATACATCCACCACCACATCTTCCTTTCTCGGTGTGATATAAAGCGTATACTCTCCGCCGCTTTCCAGCTCCGTTTCACGAAGGCCGATCTCCCACAGATCTTCATTGGAAAAATTATCCGACAGCAAAGTTCCGTCGCTGCCATACAGGCTTCCGATATCTCCACGATAGTCGATCTGCAGGATGGTATCCTTGCATTTTTCGGACAGCTCCGGCAGATGAATCGTGTACCGGTTTTTTCCGCACGACGTTACCTGCAGTTCCTTCGTTTCACTGCCCGCCTCTTCCATCCGGATATTCTGCCCGTCAAAGCAGGCCGCTGTATCCGCCAAAAAGGCAAGGGTCTCATTTTGATACTGAAGTCTGGTAAACTTCAGGCTGTCTGCCCTGCTGAGGACAACAAACCGCGCCCTGCCGTTTTTACATTCTTTTACAAAAGAGGTACTCTCTTCTTTTTCAAAGCACTCCTTCTGACCGTCTGCAAAAACAAAGGCCGCCGGCATGGTTTCATGCTTGATGAACACATAGGTGGTCTCATCTTTTTCTCTGTATTTGGAAAGGGGCTGGGCCGTGGCATAAGAAAGGGTCGTCCCTTCCACATCCATTCCAAAGGGAAGAATGGCATTTTCCCCTTCCTTCAAAAAGATGTGTTCCATTCGGATCTGCTCGCCATCCAGCTGCAGTGTGATGGTCAGATCCTCTTTATCACTGCAGGTGGCGTGATCCTGGAAGTTGTTGATAAATACAAATCCTCTTTTGCCGTCGGTGCGAACCGCGTAGCGAAGGGATCTGCCGTCTGCAGGATCAATGGACTGCGATCCTTCCGGCAGCACCGTTACAAGATCGCAAAGCTGCTCCCTATAGTCTGTCGTAAAATAATGGATACAGCGAAGTCTGTAAAAGCTGGGACGGATCTGACCAAACTCACCGATGGGTGCCTGATAATCATAAGAGATCTTCGGGCACTGATGCTCATTTAAGTACGGAATCTTCTCGCCCCGGGGATTATTGCCTCCGCGGTACATGTAGTATCCCAGAAAATTGCAGCCGCTTGCCAGCTTAACGTTAGCCATGGCATCCACCGATTCAAAAGGCAGAATAAAACGGTAATTGTAATAGTTAGCCATGCCTCCTCCCATTTCACAGCAGGCATAAGGTACACTTTCCGGCTGATAGGATGGTTCAAAGTTGTAAGTGGAGGGCACCGCATTGTTGTGGTTATCCCTGTAAATGTACTCCGGCGTGGCGGGATGCACATAATCATTTTTGTAAAACATCCAGGGCCAGTATGCATATCCGCCCCAAAGAGGCAGCATCTCATCTGCGGGTGCTGCTGCGCCGCCCCATCCCGTGCAGGTATAAAAAGGCGGTGTGATGCCTGCACCTGCCGCAATGGCTTTCAGTTTTTTCATATAGGTCTCGCCGCAGGAACCGGCAGGTACCCATTCATCGGAAATCCCCGTAGTCATCTCCCAGGGAGCACCGGCATGCATATATTCGTTGTCGATCTGGGCAGCGATCACCGGACCTCCGTCCTGAAACATCAGGCCTTTTACCTCCTTAGCAATGGCGCCGTAAAGGCTCTCCACCTTCTGCAGGAATCCCTCGTTATCGCTTCTGACTTCAAAGGGCTTTCCGTAAAGCCAGTCCGGCAATCCTCCGTTTCGTACTTCCCCGTGATTAAAAGGGCCGATCCGAAGGATCACATACATGCCGTGCTTTTTGCAAAGCTCCACAAACTTTCTGACATTCCGTCTGCCCCGGAAGTTGAACTCTCCTTCCGTTTCCTCATGATGGATCCAGAAGATATAGGTGGAAATGATATTCAGCCCACCGGCCTTCATCTTCAAAACCGTATCTTCCCACTGGTTTTCCGAAACCCGGGCAAAATGACATTCTCCGCTGATGCCGAAAAAGGGTTTCCCCTCCAGCGTCATGTAATAGTTGGTAAATGCCAGCTCCCTGCCTGTGGGATCTTTTCCGGAAAAATGTTTCTTCGGAAGATCGCGAAGCTGCTGCCGTCTTACAGCAGTCAGATCAATGCTGTATTCTTTTATTTCTTTTTCCATAGTCTGTTTCCTTTTGCAAAAAGTTAGCGTATGCTAATTTATTCTTCTCTGTGATCAAATACACGCCGGGTCTTTTTCTCGGAGCGGGGAAGGGTTCCCACGGGAACCACCGTAACCCTGGGCGTAACATTCATCTTGGATTTGAACGCCTCCCGGATCAGCTTGCCGGTGTTCTCAAAGTTTACTCTGCCCTCTGCCTCGGCTGTGATCAGGATCACGTCTTTGTTGATCTCATCGTCGTGGGCGATGTTGATATTGTACTCACTGGATACGCCGTCGATCTGTCCCAAGAGCTCTTCTACCTGGCTGGGGAACATATTGACGCCGTGTACCTTGAACATGTCGTCGCTTCTTCCGCGGATGATATCCAGTCTGGGATATTTGGAGCCGCAAGGGCACTCTCCGGGGATGATCCTGGACAGATCGTGGGTTCTGAAACGAAGCAGGGGTGCTCCTTCCTTAACCAGTGTTGTGATCACGATCTCACCTTCTTCGCCGTCCGGTACATTCTCTCCAGTGACAGGATCAATGATTTCAATATACAGGTAATCATCCCAGTAATGCATACCGCTCTGCTTGTCGCAGTTGATTCCGATACCCGGTCCGTAAATCTCCGTCAGGCCGTAGATGTCATACAGTTCGATGCCCAGTTTGTCATGGATATATTCCCGCTTCTTTTCGCTCCAGCGTTCTGATCCGATGACTCCTTTTTTCAAGCAGATATCCTTCTTCATGCCCCGGCGTTCGATCTCCTCCGCCAGCAAAAGCGCATAGGAGGAAGTGGCACAGATAACCGTTGCCTTCAGATCCACCATCATCTGCAGCTGCTTTTCCGTATTGCCCGGTCCCATGGGGATTGCCATGGCTCCCAGCTTTTCGCAGCCTGCCTGGAATCCGATGCCTGCCGTCCAAAGGCCGTATCCCGGTGTGATCTGCAGTCTGTCCTGCTTTGTAATGCCTGCCATCTCATAGCACCTTGCAAACATCACCGCCCAGTCATCCACATCCTTGGCGGTATAAGGTATGATCACAGGCTTACCGGTTGTTCCGGAAGAGGAATGGATCCTTACCACCTCTTCATCGGGCACTGCCTGAATCCCCAAGGGGTAAGCGTTCCTCAGATCCGCCTTACTGGAAAAAGGGATCTTTTCAAAGTCTTCCTGGGATTCCACGCCGGTGATCCCCGCTTCCCGGTACAGCTTACCGTAGTAGCTGTCGGTTTTCAAAAGCCGTTTAATCTGCGCATCCACCTGTTTGATCTGTGTTTCATTCAGTTTCATGTTTCTCCTCCCGTTTCCTTCTCATTGCATCATGAATTGTTCTTTATTACGCTTTGCTTTGTTCCCCGATTTCGCAGCCCCGGTTAAAGGCCAGAATGTTAACCTCCCTGAACTTTTCCGGAACTCTTTTTTCAATCTCTTTGATCATGACCTCCCCCGGGATTTCCAACTTTCCGGATCCCTGGGCAATTCCTAACAGCAGGATATTCAAAAACTTCACGGATCCTAACTGCTCACATTCTTTGTTTCCGTCTGCCAGAATGCAGTTTACATGCTCCTGCAGATAGGCCCGCATCTCGCTCCCGTCATAACCGTCTCCGGAAAGAGACGCTGTGGTGGGTCTGATGGCGGCGGTATTGACTACAGCCAGTCCCCCGGTCGCCAGATAGTCCAGATTCCTTACCACTTCCGCCGGCTCAAAGCCTATGATCAGATCCGCTTTTCCTTTGGGGATCAGCGGCGAAAAGGCATTCTCTCCGATCCTGACATGGCTGGTAACCGGGCCGCCTCTTTGGGCCATACCGATGGTCTCCGCACTTTTTACCGGGTATCCCTGTTCCATGGCGGCAGCTGCAATGATCCTGGATGAGAGCACCGTACCCTGGCCGCCTACGCCACAGATCAAAATATCTTTATTCATGGCTCTCACCTCCTATAGCTGCTTTGGGACAAACCTGACTGCAAAGGCCGCAGCCGGTACAAAGAGATGCATCGATGGTAACTTTTCCCTCCGCAATGGTAAGGGCAGGGCAACCCGTCTCTTTGATACACAGTTTGCAGTTAATGCAGTCATCTGTGATATGGCATTTTTTCTTTGATTTTTCGATGGCAATACAGGGGGACTTAAAGATGATGGCCTTCACACCGGGAAGGTCCGCACACTCCCTGACTGCATCCATGGAAGCGGCAAGATCCAGAGGATCCGTTGTAATGATCTTTTGGATGCCGATGCCTTCCAGAACCTTTTCGATGCTGACTTTCTGGGTCTGATGTCCCATCATATTCCTGCCGGTACCGGGATGGGGCTGATGCCCTGTCATGGCGGTGGTGGAATTGTCCAGAACACAGATGGTCAGATCTGCCTCATTAAATACCGCATTCACCACGCCGGTAATCCCCGATGCAAAGAAGGTGGAATCACCGATAAATGCAAAGGCTTTGCCTTCGCTGTCTATATGGGAAAAGCCCTGGGCCATGGTAACCCCTGCTCCCATACAAAGGCAGGTATCCACCATATCCAGCGGCATGGCATTGCCCAGTGTATAGCAGCCGATGTCGCCGCAGTAATAGGTCTTCTTTCCCGCCATGGCTTTTTTCACAGCATAAAAAGATGCTCTGTGAGGACAGCCTGCGCAAAGCACCGGCGGTCTTGCGGGAAGGGGCGGGATCTTTGCATTCTCCTGCGCCTGACTGTCCCATCCGAGGTAAGATGCCAGGATCTTTTGCACGATCTCCGTACTGTTCTCACCCATGGCGGGCACATGTCCTGTCAGCTTGCCCCATACCTTCAGGGAAAGATGATGTTTGCCGGCAAGTTTCAAAAGCTGCTCTTCCAGATAAGGACTGAGTTCCTCTAAGCACATCACTTCTTCCACGCCCGCAAGTTCCCGAAGCAGGAAGCTTTCCGGCAGAGGGTAAGCGGTTGCGATCCGGATCAGTTTAACCCCGGAATGGTCAAGCAGTGCTTCTTTTGCATACATATAGCTGACACCACTTGCAAGGACAGCTTTTTTCGCCGGGCCGCCTTCCGCGGTATTAAACCGGTAGGAGGAAAACTCCTCTCCGATCTTAACATTCCTCTCCTCGATCAATCCGTGGTTTTTATAAGAAAGGCGGGGGAAGATCACAAACCGGCCCGCATCTTTTTCAAACCCTTTTCCACGGACCGGCGCAAAGGTATCCGGCGCCGATATGGAAGCGTATCCGTGGCACACTCTGGTGGTGGGCCGAAAGATCACCGGGGTCTTATATTTTTCCGAATAGGCAAAGGCATCCTGAATCATCTCATAGGCTTCCTGCGGCGTTGCGGGATCAAACACCGGGATTCTGGCAAACTCCGCAAACCTTCTGGTATCCTGCTCTGTCTGGGATGAAATGGGACCCGGGTCATCTGCACTGACCACCACAAAGCCGCCTTCCACACCAACGTAAGCAAGGGACATCAGCGGATCGGAAGCCACATTCAGTCCCACCTGCTTCATGGTAACCATAGCTCTGGCTCCCGCATAGGAGGTAGCGGCTGCAACTTCCAGTGCTGCCTTTTCATTGACGGACCACTCCAGATGCATCCCCTCATGGGGGTATTTTGCAATGGTCTCAATGATCTCGGAAGAGGGCGTGCCCGGGTATCCGCATACCACGCTCACACCGGCCTGCCGCGCACCCAGCGCGATGGCGCCGTTGCCCATTACGTATTCTTTCATAAGCTTTTGCTCCTTCCATTTTTCCGTGAGAAAACCCACACCATCCATTATAAGTCATAGCCTTTCATTTATCCATACTGCATTTTTGCAAGATTCAATTTTGCGGAATCCTTCTACTTATCTTAATAAAATCCTAAAAAACATATGGTTTACTTTTTATTGTAATGAGAAACAAGCCGTCACTTTCCACGGAGGAATGATATGTCTGCCATATATGCAACACCCAACTACAAAAATTACAGAAACTACGGAAGGAAACGAAAGAAAAGAAAAATGACCGGACTGCTGTTATTTGAACTGGCGGTGATCGTCTGTCTTGCCCTGCTCATGCCCCTGATCATACGATACGGGCAGCGACTGGCAAACAGGGATATCACCGCCTTCAGGCCGCAGGCCGCGCAAAACGATCTTGCAGCAGGGACTGCTTCGGATGTGCCCTGGAATCTTACCCTTGTTAACAGCACCCATCCCCTGCCGGAGGATTACGCCATAGAATTCACCGTGCTTTCCAACGGTCAAAAGATCGACAACCGGATCTATCCGGATCTGCAGCAGATGTTTGACGATGCCAGAAGTCAGGGTGTTTATCCTTTTGTCAGGGAAGGATACAGAACAAGAGAGGAGCAGCAGGAAATCCTGGAGCAGAAAACGAAAGCCTATATGAATGAAGGCCATTTGTATTTTACGGCAAAAAAGCTTGCCCAGAAATGGGTTGCCGCTCCCGGTACCAGCGAACACGAACTGGGGCTGGCGGTGGATATCAATGCAGACCAGGAGCAAAGCACAAGTGATGAAGTGTATGAATGGCTGGCTCAAAATGCATGGCAGTACGGCTTCATCCTGCGCTATCCCCAGGGAAAAGAAAACGTCACCGGCATTGATTATGAGCCCTGGCACTATCGCTATGTCGGAAAAGACGTTGCAGAGCAGATCCACGAAGAGGGTCTGACTTTGGAGGAATATCTGGCAAATAATTAGCCGCCGCTAACAATATAAGTCGCAGCTTCTCTGGTAAGAGGATTGCGCTTTCCATAATGAAACAGCATATACACTGTGCTGTCTTCCGATACTCTTTTTTCTTTCCTGCCTGCGGGTTTTCTGCAGGCAGTTATTTTTTCCGGATCCCATACCGGATAGACAAAGGGTTCCAGATGGGTCATGCCGGAAAGCTGCCTTGCATCATATTCTTCCAGTTCCGGAAGATAATTCCTGCTCTGCTCTTCTTTCCTGTAAAACTCCCGTCGAAAACCTTTATATTCTTCATCCTGCAGGGATCTGCAAAAGGCCGGCCGGCTCTTCATATTTTCCCGCAGATACAGATCATAGGTTAAAAGCTCTGTGTAAATCTCCTGCTGCCCAGGATCGACTTTACCGGCAAATTGCAAAAGCACTTCATAGCGGTAAACGCGGGAGGGACTGTTTGTAAAAAGACCCTGCTCCCTGTAAAACTCAGCCAGGGCTTCAAACATGGCAAAAGGAGATGAAAAAGCCCCTTCCAGAAAACGCAGGGTATGCAGAAACTGATTGCTGTTATAATACAGTTCCACCATCTCTTCAATCCTCTTTAAACGGATCACGTCTTCAAAGGGTAACCACTTTGTATAGAGCACCTCATAGGGCGGCTGCTTCGTATAAGCGATGCCGAACTCTTCTGTTTTTTCCGCAATGGGGGCGCCGGCGAGCACCTTCAAAAATCCCAGCTGCAGTTGATCCGGTGCCATGGCATATACCCTGTCAAAGGAACGACCGAAGCTGTCATAATCTTCATAGGGCAGGCCGGCAATCAGGTCCAGATGCTGATGAATATTGCCGCCTTCCTTGATCTTTGCCACTACCCGGGCAAGCCTGCCAAGATCCATCTTTCTGTTAATGGCCTCCAGGGTCTTATCATTGGCGGACTGGACCCCGATCTCCAGCTGCACCTGTCCCGGTCTGAGTTTTTGCAGAAGCGCAATTTCCTCATCTTTTATGATATCCGCAGAGATCTCAAAATGAAAATTCGTTATGCCATTATCATGGTCTGAAAGATACTGCCAGATAGCCATGGCATGTTCATGCACGCAGTTAAAGGTTCTGTCCACAAACTTCACCTGACTGACCTTTGCATCCAGAAAGAAATCCAGTTCTTTTTTTACCAGCTCTATATCCCGAAGCCTGACCTTTTTGTCGATGGAGGAAAGGCAATAGCTGCATCTGTAAGGGCACCCTCTGCTGCTTTCATAATAGATGATCCGGTTGGCAAACGGAGCCGTATCCTCATACAAAAAAGGAATATTGCTCAGGTCCGTGGTCTCTCTTTGCTGCGTAAATCCGGAAGCCAGGCAGAGACCGGCCACATCGGAAAAGTCTTCCGCATTCCCCTTTTGATAATGCTCCAAAAGTTTGCAGAAGGTAACTTCTCCTTCTCCCACCATGATCCCTTTCACAAAAGGAAACTGTGCTAGAACAGAAGGGGCATTGTAGCTTACCTGGGGACCTCCAAGCCAGATGTGGGCATCCGGAAGTACCTTACTTAAATCTGATAGCAGATCGCAGATCATATTCCAGTTCCAGATATAACAGGAAAGCCCGATGGCATCGGGCTTCTCTGCATAGATCTGTGCCAGTATCTCTTCTGTTTTCTGATTGATGGTATATTCCGCAATGCCGATCATCTCTTCATATTCTTTTCTGGCATAAGCATATAAAGAATAGACGGCCGGATTGGAATGAATATATTTTGCATTAACTGCCACAAGCAGAAATTTCATCTTTCATTCTCCCGGTTTTACCGCTGTAAAAACATCTGCGTTCCTTTTTTCAGGCGCTGCAGACCGTCGCTGAGAAGCTCTCGGGGACAGGCCACATTGATCCGGACAAATCCGTCTCCGCCATCTCCGTAGATCGCCCCGTCGGTGATCCAGAGGCCGGTCTTCTGTCGCAGAAAATTTCGAAAGTCGCCGCTTTTTCCTGCGCGGCTTACATCCACCCAGCAAAGATAGGTGGCCGGCCCGGATGCATCTAACAGCCAGGGGATCTGCTCCCGGATATATTCACTTAGCATCCGCTTATTTTCAGTGATGTAGGCCTGCAGCTCATCTACCCACGCTCCACCCTTTGTATAGGCTGCAATTGCGCCGCCGCAGGCAAAGGCATTGGGTTCTGCCACCTCATCGGTATTCAGTCCCCGCCACACTTTGTGATGTAAAACAGGATCCGTAACATAAACCGCTGCCGAATGCAGTCCCGCAAGATTAAAGGTTTTCGCCGGGGAAAGGCAGGTTACGCTGATCCTTTTGTTCCTTTCATTGACTGAAGCAAAGGGAATATAGGGCTTTCCCGGAGGTGTCAGGTCACAGTGTACCTCATCGCTTAATACCGTAACGCCCCATTTTTCGCAGATCTCGCCGATCCTTGCAAGGGTATCCGCATCCCACAGCGTTCCCGTGGGATTGTGGGGATTGCAAAGAATAAAAAGGCTGGTCTGGGGATCCTTTGCGCAGGCTTCAAAGCCCTCCCAGTCAATGGCAAAACGTGATCCTCCGTCTCCCTCTCCCTCTTTCACATAGTTAAGGGGACATTCCAAAGGCACCCGGCCGTTATTGCGAATGCTGTTGAAAAAATTATTGTAGGTCGGTGTCATGATCAGCACCTTTTCCGCAACACAGGTTATCTTCCTTACAATGGAAGAAATGGCCGGGATCACACCGGTAGAAAAGATCAATCCTTCTTTTTCCATGGAAAAACCATATCGTTTTTCCCACCAGCCGATATAGGCATCATACCAGGCGCCCGGCACGTCACTGTATCCGAACACGCCGTGCTCTACCCTTTGCTTCAGGGTATCCAAAACCTCCGGCGGCGTGGCAAAATCCATGTCCGCCACCCACATGGGAAGCTCTCCCTCCTTAATATCCCACTTAATGGAATCCGTATTGGTTCTGTCGATGATCCTGTCAAAGTCGTAGCTCATATTTCCCTCCCGGTTTTATTATTTCAAACAATCTAATCCGGTATGATCCCGTCAAATCGATCAAGCCTTTCCGCAACCTCCGCGTTGATCGTGGTCTTTGCCGGATCCACCTGGGCAGGGTCCATAATCAGCTTTTTGATCAAAGGCGCCGTAATGGTTCCGGCTATGGGGTTCATCACGCTGTCGACAGAGTCTGTGATCTGCGCCTGAACCGTTGCAAATTCAAAGGCAAGGCTGGTGCCTTCCAGCCGGCAGTTGATCACTTTGAGATTCTCCACATAACACATTCCCTGCAGACTCTTTATGGTGCAGTCCTGCAGTGTTACGTTTTTGGAATTCCACCCCAGATACTCCCCTTCAATATAGGAGTTTTTGATCAGAACATTTTCGCAGTTCCAGACACAGTCCTTGGACAAAAGCTTTGAATCCGTGATCTCCACATTTTTGCAGCCGTCAAAGCTGTAATTTCCGTTCAGCAAAAGATTCTTCACCCGGATGTTTTCCGTACCCATGGCAAAATAATCCCCTGTAGCTTCCACATTTTCAAGTTCTACATCTCTGTTATACCAGAGAGTCTCTGCGGCATTTGGCATCTTAATATTGTTCAGCCGGATCCCGTTGCAGCGGCGGAAGGTTTTGGGCGCATCGATGATCAGATCCGACAGCTCGATCTGATCCGTGTACCAGATCCCCGCTCTTGCATTTTCTGCAAAATACGTTCCCTTCACCTGAATGTTTTTTGCATACCAAAGGGGGTATTTCCATTGAAATGCCCCCCCTTCCATGGTAATGCTGCAGGCTTCTTTCAAAGGGGATTCCCCCTGATCGAAGGTGCAGCCTTCCAACCGAAGTCCCTTTTCCCGAAACAGCGGTCTTTCCTCTGAATAATGCTGTTTACTGATTACTTTCATGTTCTGTTTTTACTCCTTCATTCACTACTTTTTCGATACAGTGACGCTCTTTTTCAGTCCCGCCGACCAAAGCTTTTTCCTTGTCAGCTTCTTGTCTTTTGCGATCACCTTTTTTAAATTCTTACAGCCTTTAAAGGCTCCCTTGCCGGCCTTTGTGATGCCCTTTTCCAAAGTGATCTTTTGCACCTTCTTATTGTTTCTGAAGGCTTTTTTACCAATGCTTGTCACTTTATACTTTTGCCCGTCAATGGTGATTTTGCTCTTGATTTTCAGCGACTTTTTCTTTTTCGGGCACCTGATCAGGGAAAGGGTCGGCGTCTTACCTTCCTTCGTCACCTGATACACAAATCCGGTCTTTTCGTCTGTGATCTTATCACCCTTTTTTACAGATTTGTTTTGATGGTCTGCAGAAGGGTCTGCCGGTGTTTGTCCGGGCTCTCCCTTAGTTACCTCCGGCTTACTGTCTTGCTTTTCATCTTTTCCGGGGCCGGCGGGATCCGGGGTGTCTTCATCCGGATCTTTGTTTTGCTCCTGATATTTTTTCAGTTCTTCATCTTCTTCGTCGGATGTTTCCTGATCTTCCACAATGATCTTTGCCACGCCTACAAAGGCATTTTTTTCCACCTTGGTGCCTTCCGGGATATCGATCACAGAAAGGGTATTGCAGTTGGCAAAGCACCTTGCACCGATGCGCTTTAAGGAATCCGGCAGCACAACTTCCTCCAGTGCGAAAAAGTTCCTGAATGCCATATTGCCAAGGCCCTGAACGCCGTCCTCAACCACAACCTTTTTCACATAATCCTTATAGCCGTCCCAGAGGGGAAGCTTGCCGGAATGGAAATCCTCCATGATGCCGTTGCCGGAAACGGTCAGGGTATAGTCTTTGCTGATGGTATAGGTCAGCCCTTCCTTGCAGGTTCCCGACGCAAGGGGCACATCCGGATCTATATTGCCAAGCTGGCTTTTATCCACAACCACTTCACCGTCAGTGTAATTTACAAAGCGGATCTGCTTTACATTATTCGAATCCGTCACATCCAGACAGATGGCATACTCGCAGGCCTCCGGGATGGTATAGATCCGGTCGGCGGGCAGCTGGGAAAAGCTTGTAAAATGCTTTTTATCCAGACTCTCTCTGGTGGCACCTGCGGGAATGGCAAAGTCATAGGTATCCTTATCTGTCAGGATTCTCAGCTTCCTGATCTTTCGCGTATCGTTGGTAACGGAAAAAGTTGTTTTACCTTCCAGCTTTTCCACCGTTCCGATGTAGAGGCTGTCGGTTCCGCAAAGATTGGAGAATCTTACTTTTTTATCGATGGTGGGATAGATGGCGCCGAAATATTTGGCATCGCCGACCCTGACATTCTCCAGGGAGACGCCCTCTAGCTTCCGGTCTCCTTTTTTACTTCTGGCAAAAATGGTATATCCTCCGCCGTTTACGATACAGTCCTTTATTTTGATATTGTAAGCGTCTGCATACTCTAACTGGATCATGATGCAGGAATTGACCGTGGCTTTGTTCTCGAAGTTATACTGGAAGTTGGGGACCTCAAACCGGCAGTTTTCATAGGACACATCCTGCACATCCACTTCCTTCACCTCTCCGGTGGTCCTATCCGTATAGCGATAGCCATAGATCTGAGTGCCGTCGATATGGGTCACCTTATCCGTATCCGGATAGTTCAGATCGGAAAAATAGCAGCCTGCGACTTCCACATTGCGAAAAGGTACCAGAGGATCTTCATTGCTGCCCCCCATGGCACACCTGTTTAAAATGGCATTACTGCCGATAAACCGGCGGATGGTGCAGTGATCGAACAAAAAGAGGACCTTACTGTCAAAGTTATCCTTGGAAACCCGACCGAATCTGCAATTCTCAAACCGGATGGTAACGGAATGGTCCGACAAAGAATCCCGCAGCATATTGATGGTAAAGGCGGAGAAATCCATATCCTTTACCAAAACCTCCTCCGGTAAATGACCGTTGTCGTTAAAGTCGATATTATAGGTATCCGCGGCACTGCTTTTTTTCAGGAAAATGCTCACTTCCCCCTCCGGGCCTGCTGCATGAACCTCCTCTTTCCCCTGGGTTCCGGCAAATTTAGTAAGCGTACCCTTACATCCGGTATTGTATTTATCGGGGATCACATTGACATCATCGGGGCCGGGCCGGATCGTGATCTTTTCCACCTTGCTTTCGCCGCCCTCTTCTGCGGCCATGCACAAATAACTTCCGCCTGTTTGCGGTATCAGTAAAAGGCAACATGCAGTAAGCGTTGCCAATAATGCTCTTTTGATCTTCAAAGCTTTCCTCTCCTCCTCAAAGCTGCGTCATACATACACTTATAAGTATACCATAAATACGACAAAATATGCGATGATATTTCACGGTAATCCTTCATATTTTCACCGCAGATCCCCGGGGTCTTTCCGTGGTTTACTCCGGGATTTCCCCTTCGAAAAACGCGATGAGTGCGTTGATATTTTCATCGGAGTGCTCAATCTCCCTTGCATACAGATAGATCACCTTGTCTATGGGCAGGTCTGTTGCCGCAAAGATCAGCATGATCCAGCGGACGCTCCACAGGGCGATCATGCACCTGGCATAAAGCTGTCCGTCGTAGACGCTTCCGCAAAAATACGTATACAGCAGGGATATATTTGTACTTTTGAAGCCTCTTATCATCAATGACGATCTGCCAGCCGATACAGCAGCTTTTAGGGCACTTATCGGCGATGCAGACAAAGTCATCAAATCCGTTTTGCTTTCTTACTAACATGTGTTACCTCTTTCTCAAAAATTTTTCTAAAAAAAGCTTGCTTTTTCCCACAACCTGTTATAAGATAACAAAGGTCGCTTCACGAAAGCAACTTGTGGCCAGTTGGTCAAGCGGCTAAGACGCCGCCCTCTCACGGCGGAAACAGGGGTTCGATTCCCCTACTGGCTGCTAAA
Organism: Lachnospiraceae bacterium; assembly: GCA_024685005.1. Lineage (GTDB taxonomy): Bacteria > Bacillota > Clostridia > Lachnospirales > Lachnospiraceae > RGIG7926. Next base: position 14,869 of record JAIKWF010000025.1, on the reverse strand, counting down.
AACCCTCGTATTTACGAGGGTTTTTTGTTTGTCTGAATCATTTAAAATTATCTTCTTCGAATATCAGATTCTGATAACCGCTCAGATCGCTGTTATAGCCTGCTCCGAATCCCCGGGAAAACTCCTCCTCCCTCAGATCCATATTCCAGTAATACCGCAGCCGGAGGAACTTGTCAAAAGCAAAATCAAACAGTCTTTGCTTTTCCTCATCCAGACCGATCACAATATGAGTACAATACTTCTCATAATAATCCAGGACCGGTTGATATTTATGATTCACCCCGATATGGCCGCATCGATTCTTGTTCTTATCATACAGTTCCAAATAGTATTTCCGACTGCCTTTATAGCCTCTTTCCATTATGACATATGCCCAGACCAGATCCCTGTTTCGCACGATCCCAAAGCCCCTGATCTCAAAAAAAACGGTGATCTCCGGGCTGATCCAGATTCCCTTATACACTTCCTCTGCGGATTGAAATGCGGTTTCCAGCTGGCTTTTGCTCATTCTGCTTTGCAAAAGGAATTCCTCGATCACTTTCGGATATTGAAAGGCTTTTACGGTGTACACCGCAAGAATGACCGCCATTGCCACATAGAAAAAGATAAAGCACAGCTCTAACAATAGCAGCTTCGTATCTCCCTGATGCTTTCCCATCACGTTGCCGCCATCAATGTAATATACATCGCCGTAGCGGGGCTTATTGTTTTCGTAAAAATACTGGACTGCTTCCACGAAATATTGCCGTTCATCGGAATTCAGCTTCCTTACAACCCCATTTACCTCCACATAAAAATTCTCATCCGTATTCGCATCTGTAATACCGTTGCGTCTGTCCCAGGTTTTATTAAGCAGGGTTTCCATCCTGCCTTCCAATCTTGTGGGCACGAAGACACAGAAGGGGTTTTTCAGCTGATCATCCAATGCCATGTAGCCGCAGGCATAGATGGACCGGTAAGGGTCTGAGTTACTGTAATACTGCACCACATAGCCTCCGACGCAGTGAATCCTGCAGCTGACTTTTTTCCCTTCATAGCCTGACAGATCCTCCCCTGCGGTGATCTTTTTGGCAGGCAAAAGAACGCTGAAGATGTTATCAGCCGACGCAAAATAAACGATTGGCACCCAGACTACGATGGCCAATGCAATCAATGCTATCCAGAGCACTGTGACGTCCTTTATGATCCTTCTTTTTATAACCGCATCCAAATTGCCTCTCCTGTTTTTTCAGTTCAATCCGGGGCAGTGATAACGATCCTGCCGTCTTCGATATCGATCTTTACTCTGTCTGTGGTGATACCTGCTGCTTTTCGCATCTCAGCCGACAATGCCACACGGCCCGCCCGGTCAAGGATGGAAAACTCTTCATGGGTAAGGATCTCTCCTGCCACGGCGCTTTCCACATTGCCTTCCTGCACGCTGCCCTCAGCCGTATCCTGCGCAGCCTCTGACAGATTGTTTGCATCTGCTGACTCCGCTTCTTTTAAGATCCGCTCGGAACTGATCTTTCCGTCGGAGATCATCACCACTCTGTCTACCCGGTCCGCCAGGGAAATATCATGGGTTACGATGACCACCGTGATCCCCAGTTCCCGGTTCAGTTTTTTGAACAGATCCTGCAGCAGGTGGGATGTTTTTTTATCCACAGCGCCCGTAGGCTCATCCATCAAAAGAAGCTCCGGCTCATTGATCAGGGCCGTGGCAATGGCCACACGCTGCTGCTCGCCGCCGGAGAGCTGCTCGGGATAGGCGTCTGCCTTGTGCTCCAGACCTACTGCCGCCAGCATGCTGATGGCCCGCTCTCTTTTTTCTTTTCTGCTCATTTTCGTATACAGCAGGGGAAGCTCTACGTTTTCCGCCGCTGTCAGATAAAACAGAAGGTTATCCGAGATCTTCTGCCAGACAAAGCCGATGTGCTTGTTTCGATAAGCTGCCAGCTGTCTTTCGTTCATCTCTGCCAGATTATCATCATGGAAATAAACCGCGCCGGCACTGGGTTTGTCCAGTCCTCCCAAAAGATTCAGAAGAGTGGATTTGCCGCTGCCGGATTTACCGATGATGGCCACCAGTTCTCCCTGATCGATACGAAGATCCAGACCCTGAAGGGCCATCACTTCCACGCCCTCTGATTTGTAGATACGGACAAGCCCCTCACATCTGATATAGGTCCGGCTCTCCTGCTGGTTTGCGCCCGCCTCTTCTATGCTGTTTTCCGTTTTGTTATCCGCTTCCTGCATATTCATCCTCCGGCTGCCTGCCGGCTCATATCACTTTAAAGTCTGATCACTTCATCTGCCATTTCCGAGATCCGCACATCATGGGTTGTCATGACGATGGTGATCTGCTCTTTTTTCGCAAGTTCCAAAAAAAGATCCGCTATATGAAAGCCGGATTCCGTATCAAGCGCCCCGGTGGGCTCATCTGCAAAGATCACCCTGGGTCTGTGGGCCATGGCTCTTGCGATGGCGATCCTTTGCCGCTCTCCGCCGGAAAGCTCTACGGGGTAATGATTCCCCCGTTCGGCCAGTCCAACGCTTTCAAGCACCTCTGCGATCCGCTCTTTTCGTCCTTCTTTGACCCCGGCGGTTCGCAGTCCGAAATCAATATTCTCACAGGCTGTCATGGCCGGGATCAGGGCAACAGACTGGAACACAAAGCCCATCTGATACCGGCGCAAAAGCTCTTTGTCCCGGTCACTCATTTGAGAATACTCATGTCCCATAAGGGACACCGAGCCGCTGTTAAAGGTATCCAGGCTACTGAGCACGTTGATCAGGGTGGTTTTTCCCGAACCGGATCGTCCCATGATCATGATCAGCTTGCCCTTGGGCAGGGACAGGTTCATATGATCCAGCACCGTCAGATCTGATCCGTCTCCCAGACGGTAGGATTTTACCAGATCTTTGGCGGTTATGATATCCTCTGTTTCATATGCGGTATTATCCGTTACCTCAATCTTCATGGCGTCCTCTCTGTTATGTGTCTGAAACCATTACATTGGTGTGATCACACTAAAACCTCAGGCGGTAAACTCTGCATTCATAGGGCTTTAAGAAGCTTTCTCCCTGCAAAAGCTGCACCTGCTCCCGATGTTTATAGTTGGATAACACAAGGGTTGCTTTTCTTCCTTCAAAAACAGGCGGGTATTTTAAAAGGGTTGCTCTTCCCGCAAAGGAGCAGATGATCAGATAGTGCTTATCTTCTAACTGTCTTTCGTAGATGAACTGCTCTCTGTTTTTGGGGAAATACTCCCGGTAACTGCCAAACAGCAGGGTCTTGGAAGTCTTTCGCATGCGCAGGCATGTTTTATAAAAATTCAGGATACTGTCCTGATCCTGCTCCTGGGCTTTTACATTAATCTTTTTATAATTTCGGTTTACATAAAACCATGGCTTCGCCTCCGGCACGGTAAAACCTGCGTGGGGCGAATCATCCCACTGCATGGGGGTCCTGGCAGAATCCCTGCTGGATAAGTGAATGCGGTGGAGCCTTTTTGCCGTACTCTCCTTCAAATGATAGGTGTGATAGTTGGTTTTACTGGAGATATCTTCGTAATGTTCGATCCGTCCCAGCCTGATATTGGTCATGCCGATCTCCTGCCCCTGATAGATAAAGGGGGTTCCCTGCAGAAACAGATAGCAGGCCGCCAGCATGGTGCCGCTCTGTTTCCAGAAGATCTCGCTTCCGTAGCGGCTGATGATCCTGGGATGGTCGTGATTTTCCAGATACAGGGCATTCCAGGCTTTTCCCTGAAGGCCATACTGCCATTTGGAAATGGCTTTTTTGAATTTCACCAGGGAAAAAGGTCTGTGCATGTATTCTGTGTAAAAACAGTCCGCCATCATATGATCAAAGGAAAACATCATATCCAGACATTTGTTTTTTCCTGTCAGATACTTCAGGGCAGATGGCAGGGTGGTCATGGGGCCTTCTCCCACCTGGAAGGCATCATATTCCATGCATACCTTGCGGAACTGGCTGTTATACTCGTAGATATGGGGGCCGTCCTTATAGTGAATCATGCCGTTTACGGCAGGCAGGAAAGGAACGCCGTTGGGCAGGCCTTCTTTTTTGGAGATAAAATTGATCACATCCTCCCGGAAACCGTCCACTCCCAGATCCAGCCAGAAGCGCATGATCTCTTCCACTTCTTTTCGGACAGCGGGATTGTCCATGTTCAGATCCGGCTGCTTTTTCGCAAACAGGTGGAGATAATACTGGCCCCGAACAGGGTCATATTCCCAGGCCTTTCCTTCAAAAAGAGAGTCCCAGTTATTGGGCTCATCCCGCCAGATATAATAATCACTGTAGGGATTGTCCTTTCCCTTCCGGCTTTCCAGAAACCAGGGATGTTCGTCGGAAGTATGGTTCACCACCAGATCCATAATGACCTTCAGCCCCAATTCATGGGCTTTTTCCAGTACTTTTTGAAACTCCTCCAGGGTGCCGTAGTCCGGATGGATATTTTTGTAATCGGAAATATCATACCCGAAGTCTGCATTGGGCGAAGGGTAAATGGGGGAAAACCAAATGCCGTCCACTCCCAGCTCCTTTATATAGGGCAGTTTTTCGTATACACCCTGCAGATCCCCGATCCCGTCTCCGTTTCCGTCGGCAAAGCTTCGGATCCAGATCTGGTAAAAGGCCATTGTCTTGTACCAATCACTCACAATATCATCTCCCGTATGATTTATTCTTCGTCAGGCAGATAAAAGATCTGCTGCTCATCCCCGCCGGAGCCGTCCTCTGTCCTGTACTGGTTTTGGGAGCCGCTCTGGCCGGATGAGGAACTGCTGCCTGAATCCGTACTTGTTGTACTAGCAGGCTCCGCCAGCACCGTTACGGTGAATACACAGCAGGCTTCTTCATTTTCGGCGGACTTGAATGTGATGCGGTATACCACATCCGAAAGTGTATCATTCTTCGGCGGCGTGAATTCAAACTCTGCCACTTTATCCGAGGAAGAACTCTTTTTCGTCAGCAGACTGCTTTCTGTCTGCATGCTCGATCCCACACGTTTTTCCACCAGCGTATTCACGCCCTTCGAAGATCCCGTAAGCTCTGTACGGAAGGTCACGCTCTTTCCGGATGCAATGATAAAGTCCGCATTTTCATTTTCTACTTCCTTTGTCTCATTGGTATTCTGGGTCCTGGAAGGATAAGTCGCTTTCACGGTAAGCTTTACGGTATTGAAGCTGATGTGTTTGGTCTTGCCTGCTTCTATCCGCTCTGTGAGCCTTCTGCTGACAGCACCTGATCTTCCCACCTTTGCGCTGACAGATTCCAGATTCCAGCCTTCGTCATAGCCTGTATTCGATGCGGCCGGATTCAGCTCCATGTAGGTGATCCGTGAGACGCCCTCTGCCAGAAGAAGTATGGTCTTTTCGCTTCCGGCGTCAAAATTCTGATCCTCTTCGTCGGTAATATAGGTTCTGATATCATTTACCTTTAAGGTACTCTCATGGCCATATGCATCCTCATAACCCAAGGTCATGGATATGGGTGCGTTGATACCGCTTTCTTCCGTAGCTTTCGGCGCTGCGGTGCGGAAGGTTATGCTAAGGGGTGCTACCGTCTTGTCGGAGCTGCTCTCTCTTCCCGTCTGCTGCATATCGCTGCCTTCCGGACTAAAGGATGCTCCGCTGCCAAAGCTGTACCAGCCGTCTTCCGTTCTGGCCGTATCATCTTCGCTGCTCACGTGATAGTTCACCGCATAAGCTTTTTCAACGCTTCCGGAAAGACTTCCGTCGGGATTTACGATCCGCAGGGATGTGATCTCACTGACATACGGCTCTTTAAAGGTCAGAGTCACAACTTTTCCTGCTCTGATCTGGTAGATCTCTTCATCCGTCAGATACCTGACTGCGGAGCGCAGCTGCTCCCCGGAAGGATCCATGGGCGATCTGTAGGTAAAGCTTACGCCAAGGTCTGCTTCTTTTGCCAGCAGCGTTGCAGGCGCCGTGTCTGCGGAAAGCTGCAGGGTAACCTCCTGTCTGTCGGTGATACCCACATAGGTCTTTTTGCCGGGACGCAGTCCCAGGATCCCTGCAATGCCCATTTCATAGCCGTCCAGATAGCAGGTCCTGACAACAGTATCTCCCCGCATCTGGCGGATCAGGGCATGATCGATCTTGCCCGCCGTTTCCGATTCATTCGCATTTTTCAGGTACAGCATATCCAACACGCCAATACTGTTGGCGGATACACTTTCTGCGTAGAAGTAGTCTCCCTCGTCTTCTCCGGATCCTTTGTGTCGCTGCATCACTTCATCCTTTGCCTGTCCGCTTACGGAAAAATGATTGCCGCAGATATCGGAATAATCCACTCTGCAGGACAGATCCCAGGAATCCAGATCCGGGCTGTCCGCCGTAGGATAAACATAGATGTTCAGACGATCATCCGTGCTCTCGGGATCCTCGCTGTGAACAGACAGATATTTACTGCCGTCATTTCGCATGGCAAGTTCGTTCGCCTTCAGGTCAATCACCTTCTGCTGCTCTTTTCCCGGGGTAAAGACCATGGCATCATCTTCTTGCCCCGTAAGCAGGTTCATATCGGATGTAAGCAGTCTTGCCTGGGAAAGATGAACGTATTCACCGTTGGATGAAAGCTTCAGGCCGCCGTCCTGTTCCAGCACCTGGAAACTTAATGCACAAACCGGCAGTCTGCAGTTTTCATTCATGCTCTCTCCGATGAGAGTAGCCTGATAAATGGATCTGACATTTTCCAGACTGATGATAAACCGGTCTGTATGCTCTCCCCGGAACATGTATTTTTCATCACTGACAACCTTTTTAACCGTATCCACGGCGCCGTTTTTCTCGCCGCTGCTGATCTGTGCCGGCTCTTTTTCATAATACCGGTACATGGCATCTACGATGTCAAACTCCCGGTATGCAGGCTCCCCGAAGGTGTCGATATAATCCACCCGCATGGTCATGGTGCCCTTAAACTGGGATGCATTCCCACCGTATTCTCCGGTGGCAAGGCATACAAGGAAATCCAGCTCGTTGGCTGATTTTTGTACCGGCAGCTCAATGGCAGCCTTGCGGGACGCTTCGTTTTCCTCCTGATCTGTGCCAAGGGAAATCTCATGCTGTCTCTTATTTTTCACGATGCGCTCGCTGATCCAGCCGTCATCGGGGATATTGTCGATGATCCAGGTATCGGTGTAAGGGGCCTGGCTTTGCTCCGTAACACGGATCTGATCGATGCAAAGCTTATCCTCCGGTTCATCTTCCCGCCGCTCCTGGGGGATGATCCTGACAGCGATCAGCTTACCGAAATCCTTGTTGGTTCCGATGGTAAAGCATTCGGTGTTACCACTGCGGAATCTGTCTCCCTCTAACTGATGGTTAGCAAGCACAACTCCGCTGGTTCCGTTTTCGAATACCAGCTGGAAGTAAAAATCACTGTCGGAACCGCAATCGGTATCCACATTCATGCCGGGATCCTTATCCCGCACTTTTACCTTCACTTCATAGTTCTTCCGGCTTTTGGCAAATCCGAAGTCCTGCAGACTGTCAGCATAGGTGATCTCGTCCCGGATGGATACCACTTCTTCCTCTTCCACTTCCCGGATGTTTTTGGATACAAAACTGAATCCGTCGGGGTGGTTTGCTGCCACCCGCACACCTTCCTGCAGCAAGGATGTCTCACTTACATCGGCCTGCTCCATGGCAGCTTCCGGAGCCGTCTCCTGCTCTTTGCCGGCGGCCTTGCTGTCATCAATATTCAGCATATTGATACCCTGGAACTGTCTGTAGAAACGGATGTCACTGTTAAGCGCTCTGTCACCATTGGTAACGGATACACCGCTCCAGTCTCCCTGAAAACCGGAAAGCTGGTCCAAAGCCCAGATCTGAATACCGCTGCCTTTCCACTCATCATTGCCTTCTTTCAGATAGAAATCCGCTGCGGTAAAATAGTCCGCATCGGGAATAGACACAGTAAAGTAAAGGGTATTTCCCGGGGAAACCCCTGCCAGGTAGCCAAACTGTCCGTCCTCGGCCTGGTCCTGTTTCCAAACACCGTAAAAGGCTTCGGATTCCTCGGCTAAAGAGTATATGGGTGACTTGGTCTGTTGTCCGAGTGTGTTTACATAACTTAGCTGCATATTCAGCTGAGACAAGGTCCCGGCTGATTGATCCTTGTCGGTTGTAATTCCGATGAGATACTTCCTGGTGCCCCATCCTACGGGGGAGAAATCGAAATTTTTATTGGGACGCAGCATCTGGATTCCTGTCATAGCCGATGCGGCGATCTGCAGTCCGAACTCCGTTTCCGACTTTCTGTAAAACCTGGGAAGACCCTGATAATCATAGCTTATCATGCTTCCTTCCATTTCAGGTTTTATGTTAACCCCTTCTTCCAGATGATAAACAGCCAGTCTGCTAAGGGATGCTTCCTCTTCATTGCTCTCCTGTCTGCGTTCTAACATCAGCGGGGTGGCATCTTCCCGCAGGCTGAGACCACAGGCTTTTGCCACGGTTTCAGAGCCGTTTACCAGACAGATCTGGCGAAGCTCCGAAAACTCGGGGATCTCGCCTTCAAAATACAGTTCCTGTCCGGCCTGGGCAACGCAAGCCACCGGCTGCTGACCGATCCCCTTGTCCACTGCCCATTTCAGGGAATTGGTCACCGCAGGAAGGCAGATGCTCATCTGCTTTCCGAATCTATCCGTATATTCCACCCGCAGGGCAATGCTCTCAATATATTCTCCCTCTTTCAGGGATCTTTTGCCTCTGTAAGAAAGGTTCTCAAGGCCGCCTCCGGGCTGGTCCGCAAAATGGATCCGGAATCCGTATACATCATTTTTTCCCGGTGCATACAGCTTTACGCTGTCAGAGATGCCTTCTGTCATCAGGCTGACTCTGTTTTCCGGTTTGTAGACCAGAAGAACGCTCTTTTCTTTCTGTTCCTCTTCTTTTGCCGTGGATCCGTCTTCTGCTTCGTCTGTGCCTTCTGTGGCTTCCTCTGTATCCGCGTCCCCGGTATCTTCCCGGTAGGTGCTGCTGTCAAAGCCCGATGTCGCATCTTCGCTGCCGTATCCCTCATCCATTTGTGTCCGGGAATCCAGGGCATCGTTAACATCAAAGGTTTTCCCAAGTCTTTGGGGTGCATCCGGCTGTACCTGATCCCCGCTTACGGAAGGATCCTCAGATCCTGTTTGCGTCTGCATACCGGAAATACCGGTAAAGGAACCCTTAACGGGATTGATGGTGGCGCCCCATTTTAAACCGGCATCCAGATCATCGTCTTCGCCGTCGTCCGTATCTTCCTCGTCCTCGACCTCATCTTCCGTGTCTTCATCCTCTGCGTCTTCGTCCTCTTCGTCGTAAGAGTCATCATCCTCCTCTTCGTCGTAAGAGTCATCATCCTCCTCTTCGTCGTCAAGGTCTTCGTCCTCTGTATCCTCATCCTCTTCGTCGTAATCTTCCTCTTCCTCCGCGTCGGAATCTTCCTCTCCGGATACATCTGCGTTGGAATTTCTGCCGTCTTTTCCAAATCCCGGCAGAATCTTTTTCAGGCCGCTGCCGTCTTCTGTCGGATCCGCATCTTCGCTGTCGTTTTCTTCCACATCCCGATCATCTTCCGTGCCGGGTTCCATGGTCTTTTCGACGGTATCATTTTCCTTTTTGTTTTTCAGTTTGCTGAACTTGCCCGGCTTTTCCGTTTCCGCAGGCAAAATCCGAAAGCACCGCTCCCGTTCCCACTGGAACTGGCAGCCCATGTTGGGAGATTCGTTTTTAAAGTCAGCCTTAGCTAACAATTCTCCCTCAAAGTCAATGAAGAAGGAATCGGAATAGCCGCCTCTCATGGCAATACCCGAAAGGCTGTCCACCCGATACAGCTTCATACCTGTCAGATTCCACTGGCAGGGTTTGTCTTCGTATTTTGCATAGCACAGGACACCATCCAGCGATTCAATAGCATCTCTGGTTTCAAAAAGCACCTGGTCCGTGGCATTTTTCCGCAGCCCTCTGCTGTCCATCTGATAGGGATCCTGCAGATGCACATCGGTATAGGATTCATAATCAGCGATCTCCGAAAGGATCCGTTCCTCTTTGTCGGCCGCCAAAAATCCCCGTTTAAAGTCTCCTTTCCGGGGAAACAGATACACGCTTCTGTTGCCGTTGTAGCACAGCTTCAAAAAGGTGATATTCCGGCCGTCGTTTTCACCTGTTGATATTTCAAATACATATTCGTGTTTTGCAGACTCTTCCTGCATCAGGGAATCCAGGACTTCCTTCTCCGGATCCTTGTTCTTTTCCTTTTCGGAATCCTCTGCTTCTTCTGTATCAGTTTCGTCCTCTGCCAGATCCTCTCCGGCATCCTCATCGCTCAGATCTTCATCCTGATCATCTTCATAAAGATCCTCATCGTCTGCGTCTTCATCTGCCTCGGAATCCGCATCTTCTTCGTCATCCTCATAGTCTGCATCATCCGCTTCGTCTTCTTCGTCCATGTCGTCATAGCCGGTATCCGCATCTTCAGCATCTTCACCCTCTTCCAGCTTTGCCAGAACATCACTGAGGGGATCTGCTTCTTCTCCGGTCACATCGTCCGCTTCTGTCTTTTCCGAAGGCAACGGCACATAGACCTGCTTAGCGCAGGCCGGACGCATCTTATTCCACGTATTGTTTACCGGATCATAATAAAACAGGGAAAACAGCTTTTTGACAGCCAGATAGCCATCCTCGATAAAAGGCGTTGCTACGCCGGATACGGATCCCAGTCCCGGCGCCTCAAACAGCTTATCCAAAGAAACGGTTTTATCTTCCTCCGGATCATAAAGCTTGCGTTTATCCGTGCTGTAAAAAAAGCCGCCCAACAAGGGACTGTAGCTTGTATCAGGCACCGAGATCACTTTTCCGTTTTCCAGACTGGTATAGTCGGTAGCCGAAATAAGAGCAGATGCAGAGATTGCCCCTGCTGTGCTGCTGTCCCCGTTTTCGGACGCAAAAACAAAACGTTCTGCCGGAACGGATGTCATCACCAGCGCCGCAGCTAAAAGAATTGCGGTTACTTTATGCAGTTGTCCCTGTGTTCTTTTTTTCATAGGATCTTCCTGCGGTTTTATATCTGTCAGGCTAATGTTAGCCTATGCTTACTTTTTGTTGTGATTCAGCCTGATTTCCCGTATCACGCATCGGAGCCGGGATCTCTCATGGCATCCTGCATCTGTTTAATGGTTTCGGTCAGAGAAGCAAAAGCATCCTGCATGGCTCCCTTCTTTCTTGCTTCAAATACAGCGCGCTCCATCATCAGAAGCTGTCTTTCGGAATCCAGACGCTCCTTCTCCATCCTGAGTTTTTCTCTCTCAAGCTCGGTCTGGAGTCTTGCGATCTCCTCCCGTTCCCTGCGAAGCTCTTCCCGCAGGTCGGTTTCTTCCGTTACACTATTACCACTATTTTCAACACGATCGAGATCTTCAAGCATTTTTTCAACCGTATCACTGCCTATGGCAGCCTGATCCATAGTGCTGCTTTCTACACTGCTATCCTCTGCTGCACAGTCCTCTTTGGCATTGGTCGCTGCGGCGATTTCATCCGAAATTGCAGTCTCTGCAGCAGTATTTTCCTGAGCCGGACTTTCAGCAGCTGCACCTTCTGCAGCCTGTTCTTCCATGGCCTGCTCTTCCAACGCCAACGCATAATCTGCTTCCGCTCTGTCTGCCAGAGCTTTTTCAATATTCAGTCTGAAGGCATCCTCAGCGGGAGGTACTGTCTGATCAATATCCGCTCTGGTTGACATAACTTCTTCATTCAGTGCAGCCGCACTTTCCTGCTGGGCCCGAAGAATGTCAGACTTTTGCCTGCTCTCAGTCATCAGCTCATCCCATTTCTTCTTTCCGTTTTTGCCGGAGAAATAATGGCTGACAAAACGGCTCTTTGTGACAAGATCCGTAACAACAGGCAAATAGTCCGGTTCCACAAATGCTCTGTTCTTATCGGAGCAGATCAGATATACCTTCTTGGCGGAAGATCTGATCAGATCAAATTCGCGGTGGCTTACAATACCGGTTTTTTCATATAGTTTACATAACGCCTCTTCATCCTCTACGTAAGGCGGTTCGATGAGGTGGAATCTGCTTCGCAGTACCAGCTCTGCGATCATCTTTCTGATCTTCTCATTCTCGGTCATACCGGAAAGATCACGCAGGGAAAGGATCCATAGCCTTTCCTTTTTCTCTTTGTCGGAAAGTCTGTCCGACAGATACTGCCAAAGGGTCCGATCTTCCTGTCCGGAAAATGCCAGCAGATCCTCGAGTACTAGGGTCACTGGGCTCTTTCTGCCCTCTTTTGCCGCTGCTCTCTGCAATCCATCGCAGTATTCCGTCAGATGACGAAGCAGCAAAAGGAGCTGCGCCTGGGCCATATAAGACGGAAGCTGGGTCAAAAGCACATCAAAGCCGAACACATTCATTCCTCTGCCGGCTTCCAGGGTGGTAGGTCCGTTCCAGTAGTCGGCGTATTTACCGTCTTTGCAGTATGCCCCAAGATCCCGCAAAATGGCTGACAGCATCTGTTTCTGTTCCCGGCTCTTTGCCCATTTTTGCTCATAAAGAACTTCTTCATAAAGATCGTCAAAAATCGGGAAGGCTGCTTTGCCTTTTGCCCCGATCTGCGTCTGCCTGTCGATGCCGTAGCGTTCGTACATGCGCTCCGTCAAAAGTCCTAAATACCGGCGGGCTGTCTTGTCACAACCGGGAAGGATCATACGGTAAAAACGTTCCAAGAAGGCAAGCTGATCCGAAAGATCACACTCCCGGAAAGCAAAGGGATTGATCCTTGCAAGGGATGCATTATGCATTCGGATCTGTTTTCCGCACATGTTTTCACAAAGCTGTCTGTAATCTCCCTTCGGGTCGATCACAAACACTTTCCCGTCCGTTGTGGCAAGTTGCGCAACAATACTCTGCAAAAGCGCAGGATCCTCACCGCCTGTTACCAGCAGATCCGGATTCTTGTCTTCCGGCTTTTCATGATAAAAATCAGCAAATACAGGGGCCTGATCACTATACCCGATAAAGGTTCCGCCCTCTTTTGACAGACGGGGATAGATCCAGGGGAATGCTGCGGCAAGTGTCTTTGACGGAATTCCCCTTGCCTGCTTCCGCAGGGGGTCAAAGCCCGAAATCTGAGATGCCACAAAACCGTCCAACTGATCATAGTCCATGCGCACAAGTCCAAGACCGGCATTATCCCAGAACTGTTTTACGGTTTTTTCCATCTCCTCCACGTAAGGCCGGAGGGAATGCTCCGGGTAGTCGTAGCTGCCGCTTTCCACTGTTTCACAAATGTCGTAGATGGTGACGTAAATATTTACATCCATCAGTACTTCATTGTCATTTTGCAGCCTGCCAAGCAGTTCGCTTAAGGATGCAATGTGATCCTTCAGCTTCAAAACCGCTGAATCTCTGACTGTGGATGCATATCTGCTGCGAAGCTCCTGTAAGGACTGGTCAATGGCATTTACGGCACTGATCCTGTCAATGGGAGTCGCTTTGAGCATTACCTTTGTTCCGGGTACGGACATCACTTTTGCTAAAAATGCATCTCTGACACGGGTAGGATAATCGCAGACCCGATATGTCTTCGTCAGAACGTGACTGACGTTGATCTGTCTTGCTTTGCATTTCACATAATCCGGCATCGCCCACTGCACGTAGTCTTCCGGATCAATGGAATCGATCAGCGTTTCGTCAAAATCGATCTGGTTGGAGTACTTCAAAAGTACCGCCAGTTCTTTTGTTCCCAGTCTCTTAGCCGGTATATTTCCTCTGCGCAGAAGTGCCAGGGCATCTTCCATCAAGTGATTTAAGTCTGAAAGCTGTTCATCAAACAAAGCCAGATAGTAATGAGGCACAACCACTTTCCGGTCTACGCAGCGCTTTTTCATTTCCCGAAGCTGATCGCAGATCACCTCTGTTCTGCTCTTTAATTCTCCCTCGCTGATCCTGCCTTCTTCAAAAGCGATGCGAAGCTGGTCGAGCTTATCCTTTTCCGCATTCTGATAGCTCTCAAAGGAAAGAGGCCTGTCGATCTTCATCAGGTTGGCATACTCCCCTTCCGGAAGCATCTGGAAAATAGCTGCAAGGCCACTGTCTACAGCAGCCTCTTTTTCGTTTTCCGTAAAAAAGCGAAAAGCCACAGGGTCGATCTGCAAAACGCCGCCGTAATACTCGCCGTCATAGCCGATGGCATCATCCCTGATATCCGTAAAGGCCATCAGGTTTTCCATAAATAAGCCCATGCTGCCTTCTTCTCTGGCAGCTTCTTTTTCCTGTTTCTTTAAAAGGGCACGCTCCATTCTGGATTGCCATGCCGCTTCCTTTTCTTCGGGGGTGGATTCATTACTTCGAATGATGCGGTTTTCTTCTCTGATCCGCAGTCTCTCTTCCGCTCTTTCTTCCCGCAGGATCCTTCGCTGGGATTTCAGGGCGTTTTTCATATCTCTCCGCCACTGTTTCTCCCGCTCCTTTGAAAGCTGAGCAGGGTCGGTATATTCTGCCTGATCGTCTGTTTCTTCTTCGGTGGCAGCTGCTTCTGCGATCGTATCGGTTGCAGCTTCCGCGCTATCTTCCACGCTGTCTTCTCCGGTGACTGCAGTCTCAACTGCGCTCTGACCTTCGTCGGCAAGTGCGGTCTGCGCATCCGTCTCATCTTCAGCGGCGGCTGCGGTCTCTGCTGTGCTCTGACCTTCGCCTGCAGATGCTGCCTGCGCGTCCTTCTCTCCCTCGCCGGTGATTGCTTCCGCGATCATATAGGCAGCAACTTCTGCTCTGTCTTCCGTGGTTTCCGCACCGGTTTCTTCTTCCGGCAGCACTTCCTCCGGATCAGCCTTTTTGCTGCGACGGAATAT
>JAIKWF010000015.1 GCA_024685005.1 Lachnospiraceae bacterium | reverse complement strand
AGATCCTATGAAAAAAGGTTTTACCACCGGCAGCTGCGCCGCAGCGGCGAGTAAAGCGGCAGCAATGCTTCTCCTCGGAGGAAGCTGCATGGAGCATATTTCCATCCAGACCCCGGCAGGGGAGGAGTATTGTCCCAAGGTTCTGGAAAAAAACAGGGGCGGTGACTTTGCAAGCTGCGCCATCAGGAAGGAATCGGGAGATGATCCTGATATCACAAATCATACCCTGATCTTTGCAAAAGTAAGCTTCGGCAAACAAAATGAAGGCAGATCTGTTGTGATAGACGGCGGAGAAGGCATTGGAAGGGTAACAAGACCGGGGCTGGACCAGCCTGTGGGGAACGCAGCCATCAATTCCGTTCCCAGGCAGATGATCGAAAAAGAAGTAACGGAAGTCATGGAGCTTTTTGATTATAACGGCAGCCTGCAGGTGGAGATCTATGCACCGGAGGGAAAAAGTCTCGGAGAAAAAACCTTTAATCCCAGGCTTGGCATCGAAGGCGGTATTTCCATTATCGGAACCACCGGTATTGTAGAGCCTATGAGTACCAAGGCTTTGCTGGATACCATCAAAACAGAGCTTTGTCAGAAAAAAGCCATGGGTACGGAAGTGGCTGTGATCTCTCCGGGAAATTACGGACTGGATTTTATGAAAAATCATTACGGCTATGATCTGGATCAGGCGGTTAAATGCGCCAACTATATCGGAGATACCATCGATATGGCCATAGAAGCCGGCTTTCAAAAGATCCTGCTGTGCGGCCACATCGGTAAACTGATCAAGGTTTCCGGCGGTATCATGAATACCCACTCGAAGGAAGCAGACTGCCGTATGGAGCTGATGATGACTGCCGCATTGCAAAGCGGCGCAGATACAAAATCTATGCAACGGATCCTTTCCTGCGTTTCCACGGAAGAGGCCATTGGCGTTATGGAAGAGGAAGAGATCAAAGAGAAAAGCTTTGCTTATATCATGGATCGCATCGGATTCTATCTGAAGAAACGAGGCGGCGAAAATGCAGATGTGCGCTGCATTGTGTATTCCAATCAATATGGTCTTCTGGGAGAAACAAAGGATGCGCACCTTTTTTTGAATGAGCAGAAAGGATAGATAGAATGGTTCATTTTGTTGGTGCCGGACCGGGTGCATGTGACCTGATCACAGTCAGGGGAATGGAACTTCTGAAAAGGGCGGATGTGATCATTTATGCGGGAAGCCTGGTAAATCCGGAGCTTTTATCTTACGCAAAACAGTCAGCCGAAATCTATAACAGCGCGGTCATGACCTTGGAAGAGGTCTTTGCCGTGATGGAAAAAAGCCGGGATGAAAACAAAGAAGTGGTCCGGATTCATACCGGAGAACCCAGTATTTACGGGGCGGTCAGAGAACAGATGGATCTTTTGGAAAAGGCAAAGATCCCCTATGACAGCTGTCCCGGAGTCAGCGCCTGCTTCGGAGCCGCTGCTTCATTGAATCTGGAATACACTCTGCCGGGGCAGTCCCAAAGCCTGATCATCACAAGGATGGAAGGAAGGACGGAAGTTCCGGAAAAAGAGAAGATCCGGCTTTTTGCCGCTCATCATGCGTCCATGGCCATCTATCTTTCTACGGGGATGCTCCCGAAGCTTTCCGGGGAGCTGATCGCCGGAGGATATGAGCCTGACACCCCTGCAGCCATTGTGTATAAGGCAACCTGGAAGGAAGAGAAGCAGGTGGTCTGCACTGTGGGAACCTTAGAAGAAGCAGCCGAAAAAGAGCAGATCAAAAAAACCGCAGTTGTTTTGGTGGGAGATGTGATCGCCCATGCCGGATATGAACGGTCCAAATTGTATGATCCCACTTTCGCCACAGAATTCCGTCCGGCAGAAAAACAGGAAGGCGCCCTATGAACAAGCTTGCGATATGCTTTCACCCCAAAGGGGCGAAGCTGATAGAAAAGATCAATCAAAAAGCCGCGGAACGGGGGATCGATCCGGCAAAGGGCTTTTACTTCGGATCCTTGCCGGTGGATACAGAAGGCATTACCGTTTGTGACAGGTCCCTTGCAGAGTTTGTGGAGGAATCCTTTCAGCCGGGGAATGCGCTGATCTTTATCGGGGCTGCCGGGATTGCCGTAAGAGCAGTATCGGCGGCAGCGAAGGATAAGCTCAGTGACAGCCCTGTGATCGTCATTGACGATGAAGGGCGTTTTGTGATCCCCATCCTCAGTGGTCATGCAGGGGGAGGCAATAAGCTGGCTGCAGTGCTGGCAGATCTGCTGGATGCCATACCTGTGATCACTACGGCCACGGATGTGAACGAAAGCTTTTCCGTGGATAGCTTTGCGGCGGAAAGAAGGCTTACCATCACGGACAAGGACCGGATCAAACAGGTTTCCCTGAAGGCACTTTCCGAAAAAAAGATCACCTTATCCATTCAGGATTTCCCACCGACAAAGCCTGTGGATGTGATGATCGCAGATGAAACCGACAGAGAATATACCCTGCTCCTTCGGCCGAAGCGATATACCGTCGGGATCGGTATGAAAAAAGGGAAGGATGCAAAGGAAACGGAAGGCTTCTTTTTGGAATGCCTTCAAAGGGCAGGCATAAAAACAGAGGATGTCTATGGAATCTGTACCATTGACCTGAAAGAAGAGGAACCGGCTATCCTGCATCTGCGAAACAAATTCAGGATCCCCGTGATCTCTTTTGATGCGGAGCTTTTGAAAAAAGTGACGGGGACCTTCAACGGATCTTCTTTTGTGGAGCAGACCGTGGGTGTGGATAATGTCTGCGAGCGTGCAGCCATGGCTGTGGCAGGAACAGATGCGCAGATGGTTTTACCAAAACAAAAACAGGACGGTATTACCATTGCTATTGCAAAGATGAAAAAAACGGCCATGTATTTGTAAGCTATTGCTAACGGATCGAACATCGGATGATGTTAGGAAAGGTATGCATATGACAGAAACAAAAGAATCAGGCATGATCTATGTGGTGGGCATTGGCCCGGGAGATGCTGCCCTTATGACGGGGCAGGCGAAAGCTGCCCTGGAAAGTTGCGATATCATCGCAGGGTATCGAACCTATATCAATCTGGTAAAAGACGCATATCCCGAAAAGGAGTTTTACGAAAACGGTATGCGGGGAGAAACAGAGCGGTGTGAAAAATGCGTGGAATTTGCCAAGGCAGGGAAAAAGGTAGCACTGATCTGCAGCGGTGATGCAGGCGTGTACGGCATGGCTTCTCCGTTGCTTCAGATCGCCGCAAAGGAAGGCTTTGAGAGCGTGGAGATCCTGCCCGGTGTAACGGCAGCACTCAGCGGCGGAGCTCTTTTGGGAGCACCCCTTTCCACGGATTTTTGCGTTATCAGTCTCAGTGATCTGTTAACGCCCTGGGAGCTGATCGAAAAAAGACTTCTTTCTGCCGCAGAGGGAGATTTTTGTATCGCACTTTATAATCCCGCCAGTAAAACACGGGCAGATCATCTGAAAAAAGCAGTGGAAATCCTGGAACAGAAACTTCCGAAGGACAGGATCTGCGGCTATGTCAGAAACATCGGAAGAAGCGGCTGTGAAAGCGTGATCTGCACCCTGGAGCAGCTGAAGAACGAACAGATAGATATGTTTGTAACCGTCTTTATCGGCAATTCCCAGACCCTGCAGCAGGGCGGAAAGCTGATCACACCGAGAGGATATCAGTTATGAAACAGATCATTTTGTTTTCCGGTACAACGGAAGGAAGGGTTTTATCCTCCCTGCTTTCCGGGGCAAAGTGCAGACACTTTGTTTGCGTTGCCTCCGATTACGGACGCAGTATGATGGGGGAAGATCCCATGGCACAGATCTGTGTGGGACGCATGGATCATCAGCAGATGCTGGATTTTTTGAAAGAAAATGCAGCAGATCAGGACAGCATTCTTGTGGATGCCACTCATCCCTATGCCACGGAAGTGACCGGGAATATTAAAAAAACGGCCCGGGCGGCAGGCCTTACCTACATCCGTGTAAAAAGAGAAGAAAGTGCAGAGCTGACAGAGGTTGCCAAATGTTATGAAAATATAGAAAGCTGCGCCGCTGCCCTGGATCAGACGGAAGGGAACATCCTGCTAACCACCGGCAGCAAAGAACTGGCAGCCTTTTTTCAAAATGTAAGTTCCGATACGGCAGAAAGAACCTATGTAAGGATACTGCCTGCTGAGGAAAGTCTGAAGCTGTGTAATAAGCAGAATGTGGACCCTTCTCGGATCATTGCCATGCAGGGACCTTTTACAAGGGAAATGAATGAAGCCATCATACGGCAGTACGGGATCAGGCATCTGGTCACAAAAGAGAGCGGATCTGCCGGCGGCTTTGAACAAAAGCTTGCGGCCGCCCGCAATACGGGGATTGCAGTCCATGTCATCGCAAGACCGGATCAGGATGAAGGGGTTAGTGTAGAGGAAGCCTTTTCAGCCATTACCGGAAAAACCATCCCGGCAGAATACAGGGAAGATGATCTGTCGGAAGGAAGAGAGATCTTTCTCATCGGAATGGGAATGGGGGATCCTTCATACCTGACAGGAAAAGCGGCGGCTGCCCTTGAGACGAGCGATGCCATCTTCGGAGCAAAGAGGCTGATCAAAAATCTGCCCTGTCCCAATAAATACGAAATGTATCTCTCCGGTGATATTATTCCCGTATTGGAAAGGGAGCCCATTCGAAAAGCGGCCATTGTTTTTTCCGGAGATACGGGATTTTACAGCGGTGCAAAGGCCATGCTGAAGGCGATCAGGGAGTGGGATCCGAAGGCAAAAGTTTCCCAGCTTTGCGGGATTTCTTCCATTTCCTATCTTTCCGCAAAATGCGGCATCAGCTATGACGATGCCTGCCTGATGAGCATTCACGGGAAAAAAGCGCAGGGAGACAGAAAAGCGCTGATTGAGGCGGTAAAATACAACAGCAAGGTGTTCTCTCTTTTATCGGACCAGTCCGATGCCTTTCTTATTGCAAAGCTTCTTTCCGGGGAGGGGATCAGGGGAAAGATGATCCTTGGAAAGAACCTTTCCTATGACAGGGAATCCATAGAGACATACGATATAGAGGAGTTTGTCAGGGAGGCCGGTGAAACAGCCGACGAGTCCGGCGCCGCTTTGCAGGATCAGGGAAAAAACATTGTTACCGCGCTGCTTTTAAATGAATCGCCGGTCGGAAAGCCGCTGATCCCGGTGAAAAGGGATGAAGATTTTATCCGGGAAAAGGTCCCCATGACCAAAGAAACAGTACGGCATGAAAGCCTCATCAGGCTGAATCTGCACAGGGGAGATCTGCTGTATGATATCGGCGGCGGCACGGGATCCGTTGCCATTGAAGCAGGAGGACTGGATCAGGGTCTTTCGGTTGTGACCATTGAGAAAAAAGAGGAGGCGGCAGCGCTGATCCGGAAAAACATACAAAGAGCAGGCCTTCTAAATGTGTCCGTTATGAAAGGCGATGCGGCAGAAACGTTGCCCGGTTTATCGAGGCCCGACTGCGTGTTCATCGGAGGTAGCGGCGGCAAACTTTTTGAGATCATAAATATCCTTCATGAAAAAGGAGAGGGGATCCGGTTCGTGATCAATGCGGTCAGCATGGAAACCGTGGAAGAGGTGCGAAAGATCATGGCATCTTTTCCCGTAAAGCAGGAAGAGGCAGTTTTGCTTTCTGTTTCAAATCTGGAAAAGATCGGCGGACATCATCTGATGAAGGCACAGAATCCCGTCTGGATTTTTTCATTTACGCTTTAAGGCACATACTGTGACAGAAACTGATACGATACAAACTTTAATAACCCCTCATAAGGGGTGGAAAGCGGAAGAGAGCTTATGAACAGAGCTGGAAGCAAGCGGCTTTTGATCGCCGCGCCGAAAAGCGGAAGCGGAAAAACCACCATTACCTGTGCCCTTTTGGAGCATTTGCAAAGAAAGGGTTTAAACCCCTGCAGCTTTAAATGCGGACCGGATTATATCGATCCCATGTTTCATAACAAGGTTCTGGGGATAGACAGCAGAAATCTGGACTCTTTTTTCTCATCGGAAGACCAGATCCGGGAAGCCATTGCTAACTGCAGCAGTGAATATGTGGTGATCGAGGGGGTAATGGGACTCTATGACGGCTTAAGTCCTGCGGGGATCCATGGCTCGGCATATGAGATCGCCTCCATTACGCAAACCCCCATTTTGCTGGTGGTGGATGCATCCGGTGTGGGAAGATCGGTTCTGTCTTTGATCAAGGGCATGCTGTTGGATGATCCGAACCGGCTGATCCGTGGTGTCTTGCTAAACAACATTACGAAGGGGTTTTATGAAAAACTGAAACCCGTACTTTTACAGGAACTGTACGGCATCAGAGAGGATCTGCACCTTTGCGGCTATTTCCCCAAAACGGAGAACATCCGCGTGGGCAGCAGACATTTGGGGCTCATGCTTCCCGGAGAGGTCACAGATGTAAAAGAAAAGATCCGGGAAAGCCGGGAACTACTTGAAAGCAGCTGTGATATGACACAAATCCTTTCTGTCATGGAAAGTGCGGCAGCGCCGGAAGAGTCTGCGGCAAAGAAAAAAAGGAACGCAGCAAGTGACTTTGCAGTTGTGGAAACGCTGTCGCAAACACAAAAAGGGCCGGTCCTTGCTGTGGCAAGGGACGATGCTTTTTGCTTTTATTACAGGGAAAACCTTGCCTTGTTTGAGCAAAACGGCATTACCATACAGTATTTTTCCCCCATTACAGATCCCTGCATTCCAACGCAGGCTGACGGATTGCTTTTGGGAG
>JAIKWF010000132.1 GCA_024685005.1 Lachnospiraceae bacterium | reverse complement strand
GATAAAGACGAGCTGTATGCTGCTTCCAGGAATATGACAGTGAAACTGGTGGGATTCGGCGTGTTTGCGTTCCTTTTCATCGTTGCTGTATCCTATATTGCAGTAGGCGTCAGCACAAAGCCTCTTTCCACCATTACCGATTCCATTGCGAATCTGGAAAAACTGAATCTGCACAAGGATGATTCCATTCAGCCTTATGTGGGAGGAACAAGTGAAGTGGGCAAGATCGCCACGGCGGTAGACTCCCTTTCCGCGACTTTGCGTGATGTGATCTCCGATATCCGGGAGGTCTCCGAGGTGATCAAGAAAAATGCGGATGAACTGTCCGGAACCTATGGCCAGATCGACGATACCAGCACCAATGTTTCAAGGGCTGTGGAAGAGATCGAAAAAGGTGCCAACGAACAGGCTGAAACCGTGGAACGTTCTTCCAACAATCTGAGTTCCCTTTCGGAATCCATCGCCAGCGTTTTTTCCAGGGCCAATTCCCTGACGTCGGCTGCAACGGATATGAATGAAGCAAGCCAGTCCTCTGCGGAAGCGCTGACCCTTCTTTCCGAGAATATGAAGAGCATGGAACAGTCCGTAAGCGATATCGCCCAGGCTATGAACGCTACCAATAAAGCAGTGCAGAATGTAAATGAAAAAGTAGACGGCATCACCACCATTGCATCCCAGACCAATCTCCTTGCTCTGAATGCGTCTATTGAGGCAGCCCGTGCAGGTGATGCGGGCCGTGGCTTTGCAGTTGTGGCAGAAGAGATCGGTGCCCTGGCTACCCAGTCAGCCACAACGGCACAGGAGATCAGGGAAGAGATGGCTAATCTGCTCAAGCAGTCCAAAGAGGCCCTCAGCCGGAGCGATGAGGTTTCCGATATCGGCAACGAAGTGGGAAGCGTCCTCGGCAATACGGTGGAGAAGATCAACACCCTCATCGATGGCGTCACCATAACCGTAGAAGGGGTGGATGCCATTACGGGTCTTTCGGGAGACTGCGATAAGGCAAAGAACGATATTGTGGATGCCATGAGTACCCTTTCGGCCATTTCGGAAGAGAATGCGGCTTCCACCGCGGAAACGGCTGCCTCTGTACAGGAGCTTGACAATACCATTTCGCTTCTGGCGGAAGCATCCTCCAATCTGAATAGGATCGCCCAGCAGCTTCTTACCGAGCTGGAGGCGTTCCAATATTCATAAAAAAGCATAAATATACGAGAGGAACTGAAAACCAAAATGAATGTAGCAATTGACGGACCTGCAGGGGCAGGAAAGAGCACCATCGCAAAGCTGGTGGCAAAGAAAAAAGGATATATTTATGTGGATACCGGGGCCATGTACAGAGCCATGGCCCTGTATCTGAGCCGCACGGGACTGGATCCGAAGAATGCGGAAAGCGCAGATCCTGCCATCGCAAATGCAACCATAGAATCCATTAAAGAAAAATGCCTTGAGCCGGATATCAGCATCGAATATCAAAACGGTGAGCAGGTGGTGATCCTCAACGGCGAAAATGTCAACGGACTGATCCGAACACCCCAGGTCAGTGACATGGCTTCCGTCAGTTCTGCGGTACAGGAGGTCAGAACCAGACTGGTTGCCCTGCAGCAAAAGCTGGCGGCAGAGCAGGATGTGGTCATGGACGGCAGGGATATCGGCACCGTGGTTTTGCCCAAGGCAGAAGTGAAAGTATATCTGACAGCTTCGGTACAGGAGCGGGCAAGACGCCGGCATGAAGAGCTGAAAGCAAAAGGAACGGAATGTGATCTTGCGACCATTGAAGCGGAGATCGCACAGCGTGACGAAAGAGATATGAACCGGGAGGCATCCCCCTTAAAGCAGGCCGAGGATGCGGTGCTCATCGACTCTTCCCATATGACCATTGAGGAAGTGGCAGACAGCATTTTGGAACTGATCGAAAAAAGCGGGCAGGTTTAATAAGATGAATGTGATCCTTGCAAAATCAGCCGGTTTCTGCTTCGGCGTAAAACGGGCTGTGGATATGGTAAACGAAAAACTGGAGCAGGGAGGGAATATTTATACCTTCGGCCCCATCATCCACAACGAAGAAGTGATAAAGTCCTTTGCGGAAAAGGGAGTTAAGATCCTTCGCAAAGAAGCGGACGGTTTTTATTCCGGGGAGGAAAAACTGGGTCAGGCAGATCTGGAAAAAGCCACAGTGATCATCCGGTCCCACGGAATTGAAAAAGAGTTGTTTGATGAATTAAAACAAAGCGGCGCCACCCTTGCGGATGCAACCTGTCCCTTTGTGAAAAAGATCCATAACATTGTGGAAGCGGAGAGTGAAAACGGAAAGCGCATCGTTATTGTGGGAGACCCCACGCACCCCGAAATACAAGGGATCTGCAGCTATTGCAAGACACCGCCTTTTGTGGTGGAGACAGCAGAAGATGCGGAAAAACTTTCCTTCGAAAAGGAAGAGAAGATCTGTGTTGTTTCTCAGACCACCGCAAATTATAATAAATTTGAAGAATTAGTTGAAATTTTATCGAAAAAAGCGTATAGTATGAATAGTGTGAATACGATTTGCAACGCGACTGCAACGCGTCAGCAGGAGGCGCGGGAGATCGCAGGGCAGGTCGATTGCATGATAGTGATAGGCGGTACTCATTCTTCTAACTCCCGCAAGCTCTATGAGATCTGCAGGAAGGAATGTGAGAACACTTATTTTATACAGACACTCGATGATTTGCATTTAGACTTACCTAAATCAGTGAAATCGGTGGGGATTACCGCCGGGGCGTCCACCCCAAACAATATTATTGAGGAGGTTCAAAGTCATGTCAGAACAATCTTTTGAACAATTATTGGACGAATCATTTAAAACAATTCATAACGGAGAGGTAGTTGAAGGTACAGTCATCGATGTGAAACCTGAAGAAGCCGTACTGAACATCGGATACAAATCCGACGGCATCCTGAGCCGCAACGAGTACACCAATGATTCCGGAGTTGATCTTACACAGGTACTTCATGAAGGTGACAAGTTAGAGGTTAAGGTTCTTAGAGTAAACGACGGCGAAGGTCAGGTGATCCTTTCCTACAAGAGACTTGCAGCTGAGAAGGGCAGCAAGAAATTAGAAGAAGCGCTTGAGAGCGGCGAGATCATCAAAGCAAAGGTTACCCAGGTACTCAACGGCGGATTGTCCGCAGTAGTAGACGAGGTAAGAGTGTTCATTCCCGCAAGCCTTGTTTCCAACGGCTATGAGAAAGACCTTACCAAGTATGCGGATCAGGAGATCGAATTCAGGATCACCGAGTACAATCCGAAGAAGCGCCGCTGCATCGGCGATCGCAAGCAGGTTCTTGTTGAGCAGAAAGAAAAGGCTATGCAGGAGCTCTTCGCTAAGATCAACGTTGGCGATGTGGTTGAAGGAACCGTTAAGAATATTACAGACTTCGGTGCGTTCATCGATCTGGGCGGAGCAGACGGACTGCTTCACATTTCCGAGATGAGCTGGGGTCATGTAGAGAATCCCAAGAAGGTATTCAAGGTTGGACAGACCGTTCGTGCACTCATCAAGGATATCGGCGACAACAAGATCGCTCTTTCCCTGAAGTTTGCAGATACCAATCCCTGGAAAGATGCGGATGAGAAATTTGCCATCGGCAATGTAGTAACCGGAAAGGTTGCCCGCATGACTGACTTCGGTGCATTTGTAGAGCTTGAGCCCGGCGTGGACGCTCTGCTGCATGTATCCCAGATCAGCAAAGAGCGGATTGGTAAGCCGGCTGACGTGCTTTCCGTTGGACAGGAAGTAACCGCTAAGGTTGTAGACTTCAATTCCGAAGATCACAAGATCAGCCTGAGCATGAAAGCACTTCTTGCTCCGGAGAAGACCGAAGAAGCTGCTGATGATTCTGATGAAGATGTTGTATCTGTTGATATCGATGCTGTTATCGCAGAAGGCGCTGATCAGGAAGAAGAGAACACTGAAGCGTAAGAATTGATCCTGAGGGGCGATTATCATTTTTGTAAGCAAGAATGAAGATCGCCCTCTTTTTATATCAAAATATGAATTCGGGAGGTGTATCTATGAGTGTGTTTGATTATGAATGGTTTAAAAAAGCCGTGTTCGACATGACAAAGATTGACCTGAATGCTTACAAGGAAAAGCAGATGAAGCGACGGATCGATACGTTGATCACGAAGAACAACTGTAACGGGTATGACGCTTATACCACCCTTCTGAAGACCGACAAAGAAAAATTTGATGAATTCGTTAATTATCTGACCATCAATGTGTCGGAGTTCTATCGCAATCCGGAACAGTGGGAGTACATGGACAAAACGGTGATCCCGGAGCTGATCTCAAAGTTCGGCAAAACGAATCTGAAGATCTGGTCCGCGGCATGTTCCACCGGTGACGAGCCCTATTCCCTTGTGATGGCATTTTCCAGACATATCCCTTTAAACAATATCAAAATCTATGCCACGGATATTGATAAGCAGGTGATCGCCAAGGCCAAGGTGGGACTTTACAATGAAAAAAGCGTTGCGGGAGTTCCTGATGACCTGAAGAAAAAATACTTTACCAAGGTTGGCCCCTCTTATCAGATCAAAGACGAGATCAAATCCAGAGTGGAATTTAAAGAGCACAATCTTTTGAAGGATCCTTATCCCAAGAACTATCATCTGATCGTTTGCAGAAATGTGCTGATCTACTTTACGGAAGAAGCCAAGGCGGAGATCTTCCAAAAGTTCTATGATTCTCTGGCAAAAGACGGATGTCTGTTTATCGGAAGTACGGAGCAGATCATCACCTACAGAGAAATCGGTTATGCCAGAAAGAATTCCTTCTTCTATGGAAAACCGTGATCTGATTTTACATTCGGGAGGAACAGTCTATGCTGAAAAAATTAAATATCCGACAGAAACTGTTACTGAATAGCATTCCACTGGCAGTAATGATCCTGGTTTTGATTGCACTTATGTGGATGGGAGAAATGTCTGTTTTAAAGCAGTCCAGAAGCGTCTACTATGAAGAATTAAAAGAGATCACAGATAAGCTGATCACGGCGGATCGCGATTTCTATCAGGCGATGCTGGCCCAGGAAAACATTCACATGGCTAAGAAACGGGCGGATGCAAAAGCGGAAGATGAAGGCCGTGAAATGTATGCTGAGAATGCCCAGCGGGTGGAGGAAGGCATTGCGGATATTCAAAAGCTCCTTGCATCGGATGCTTATCTGTATCAGACCTTCCGTGGTGCTGATATCGATCAAAGCTGCGAAGAGCTGATCACTACTACCATTGAGAATTTTGCAAAGTGGAAAGTGGAAGCAGACAGAGATAACATTGATGCTGCGGAAATGCTTTTCCCGGATGCCAGATCCGGTCTGAACGACCTGGAGGAGGTGCTTGGTGTCTATACGGATTATCAGGACAAACAGCTTGAAAAGAGTATCCACCGGTCGCTGCTGATCACCATCTTTATCATTGTCCTTATTCTGGTGGCGATGACATTGCTGACCATCTATGTGATCCGTTATATCAGACTGAACATCAAGCGGATCGAAGAGTCTTTGAATGCACTGGCTAACGGAAAGTTTATCAAAATGGATGATTCCGATGTCCATAAGGATGAAATGGGCAGCATGATCGTGAGCACCAACAGCCTCATGGACAAGCTTCAGGAGATCATCGGACATATCAAAGATTCTGCAGGACAGATCGATTCCTCATCTGCATCTTTGGCAGAAACCGCAGAGCAGATCTCTTATACCTCTGACGGTGTTTCCGATGCGGTTGCCGGTATTTCCTCCGGCGCGATGCAGCAGGCAGAAGAGATCCAGAGCGCCAACAAGAATGTTGGTCTTATCGCAGAATCCGTATCCAACGTTATCGATCATTCCGAATCCCTGGCGGATACCGCAAGGAATATGGAAGGGGAAAGCAAGGCATGCATCGGAGATCTGGAAAAGCTTCGTGAAAGCTCTGATGATATGAGTGCCCGTATTGTAGAGATCACTGACAGGATCAACGCCACCAGTCAGGCGGTTGGCAAGATCAATGAAAAAGTAGCAGCCATCAATGCCATTGCAACCCAGACAAACCTGCTTGCTTTGAATGCTTCCATTGAGGCAGCAAGAGCGGGCGAAGCAGGAAGAGGATTTGCGGTTGTGGCAGAAGAGATCGGCAAGCTGGCAGATGATTCCGCTATGAGTGCCAATGATATCCGTTCCGAAATGGAGATCCTTTTAGGTGAGTCCAAGTCTGCAGTAAAAGCAGCCAAAGAGGTACAGGACTCCAATCAGTCACAGCAGGAGATCATTCGTCATACCGCTGCCGGTATCGAAAATATGATCGGAGCTATCGATACCACAGTCAGTGGCATCGGCAGCATCAGCAGCAGTGCAAAGGAAAGCGTACAGGCGAAGGATGCGGTTGTGGATGTGATGTCGTCCCTGTCTGCCATCTCTGAGGAGAATGCAGCATCTACCCAGGAAACCAGCGCTTCCATGATGCAGATGAACGAAACCGTAGGTTCTTTGGCAAGGTCGGCTGACGATCTGAAGATCCTGGCCGGAGATTTGAAGGAGCAGATTTCCTTCTTTGAAGACTAAATACTTTAGAATTATGTTTTGCATGTTAAAGGCCGCGGCAGATGCCGCGGCCTTTTTAAATCTTATTTTTTATCATGGATCAGATAATCGATAATGTGCAGTGCATAGGTTTTAAAATCCTCAGGCTTTTTCTTTCGTTCCTCCGTCAGTTCAAAATAGAAGAAGGGATCCTCATAGGATTTTTTAAATACCGGCTCAAAAAGCAGATCCCATTGGGGAAGGAAGAGGCCTTCTTTCCGGGTATAACAGTTCCGGGCTGTGGCCTGCTGTCTGTGCTGCGGTGCCACAAATGAGGCTACGGATTTGTGCAGTGCCACATCTTCCTCGGGAAGGTAATAATACTCTTTATAATTGCCGTAGAAGTATTTCAGTTCTCCCGCATATTGCAAAACTTCCAAAACACCTTCTTTTTCCGTGACCGTCAGCCGGCAGCCCTTTTTGGTGACTTCCAAAGGCAACGGAAGAGCAGAGGTGAATCGCATTTTGATCACCAGTGTATGATAGATACTGCCATCGCCCCGGGTGATCTTTTTTGCCGAGATCCGGGTGATCTTCATGGGCTGCAAAAGCAGGTCGGCATAGGAGAGCATGGGAAGCATTTTCAGCATTCCGATACAATCCTCGGCGTTATGGAGCAGCAGATCTTCTTCCCCTTCGATGGCGGTTTCATTTCCGGTCTTTAACATTAATGCATACTGCCCCACGTAAGCCCGGTATACGTTGATCAGATCACCGCCGCTGTTTTGATCTTTCCTGGAAATGGAAAGAAAAGCTTCAATGGTTTTCTGCTTGAGATTCTCAAGGTGGAGCAGTGTTTTGTAAGGAGCGATCCTTTTATAAATGTCAACGCCCTGCATTTCTGAGAAGGGCTCTTTGTAACCGAAATAGGTGCATTTTTGACGAAGATAAGGGATGTCGAAATTGTTGCCGTTGTAATGGACCAGCACTTTTTTCTGCCGGCAGATGGCCAAAAATGCGGACAGAACTTTTTCCTCATCCGCGGGAGCCTGGGCGAAGAACTGTTTTAAAACAGGTCGTCCCTCTTCAAAAATGATACATCCGATCAGGTACAGACAGGATGATCTTGCGGCAAAACCGGTGGTTTCGATATCCACAAAAAGAAGATCCTCCGGCGCACCGATCAGAGCCAGATCGTAGGAACTTATTTGATTTTCCAATGAGCGCGTAATCTCTTTCAAGACGGATTCTCCTCTGTTTTTTGATCATAAAAAATATAGCATATCCGGGGGCAATTTTCAAGCGCGCCAATAGGGCTTTTTCATTGATTATTTTCGTCGAATGTGATAGAGTATAATCGTTGTGATAAGGCTGATCGTTCTGATGGCCTTGCAACATTTAAAATACTACAGATCTGAAATAAAATGCAGGAAAACTGCCGCTGTTAAATTTGCTACACTATGAGAAAGGACGAAACAAAATGGGAGGCAGATTAACATTCACAGGTGGTATCCATCCTTATGACGGGAAGGATCTTTCTAAGGATAAGCCCATCAAGGACATTCTTCCAAAGTCTGATATGGTTTATCCACTCTCTCAACACATCGGAGCACCGGCAAAACCCATTGTGAAAAAAGGAGATCATGTACTGACAGGACAGATGATCGCCGAAGCAGGCGGCTTTGTTTCCGCGCCTGTTTACGCAACGGTTTCCGGAACGGTGAAGGCCATTGAAAAAAGGCGTGTTGTAACGGGAGATATGGTGGAGAGTATCGTCATAGAGAATGATGGTGCCTACGATGAAGTAGATTACGGAGAGCCCTCGGAGCTTTCCGATCTTACCAAAGAAGAGATCATTGCAAAAATCCGGAAGGCCGGCGTCGTAGGCATGGGCGGAGCAGGATTCCCCACCCATGTAAAGCTTTCCGTCAAGGAGCCGGACAGTATTGACAGAGTCATTGTAAACTGTGCGGAGTGCGAGCCCTTTCTGACCAGCGATTACAGACGCATGATGGAAGAACCGGAGAAACTGGTGGAAGGCCTTCAGTGCATCCTGGCGCTTTTTGACAATGCAAAAGGCGTTCTGGCGGTAGAGGATAACAAGCCGGATTGTATTGCAAAGCTCAAAAGCCTTACGGAGGGACAGGAGCGGATCAGCGTCAAGGCCTTAAAGACCAAGTATCCACAAGGTGCTGAGAGGCAGCTGATCTACGCGGTAACGGGAAGAGCCATCAATTCCTCCATGCTGCCTGCGGATGCTCACTGCGTTGTGAATAACGTGGATACGGTATGCGCTATCCGGGCTGCGGTTTTAGAGAACAAACCGCTGATGCACCGGATCGTGACGGTAACGGGAGATGCCATTTCGGATCCCCGCAATTTCCGGGTCCGTATCGGAACCAATTACCATGAACTCATCGAGGAGGCGGGAGGTTTTTCCACGGAGCCTGCCAAGATCGTATCCGGTGGTCCTATGATGGGATTTGCCCTGTTCGGTCTGGACGTTCCCACCACCAAGACCGCTTCCGCGCTGCTTTGTATGACAAAGGATGAGGTGGCAGCCTTTGAACCTTCTGCCTGCATCAACTGCGGCAGGTGCGCCGAGGTTTGTCCCGGAAGGCTGATCCCTTCCCGTATGGCGGATCTGGCAGCAAGAGGCGATATGGAAACTTTTGTAAAGCTGGACGGTCTTGAATGCTGTGAATGCGGGTGCTGCTCCTATGTATGTCCCGCCAGAAGGCAGCTTACGCAGGACATCAAGACCATGCGAAAACTGGCACTTGCAAGCAGGAAAAAGTAATCCACTCAGAAAGAGGTACATTTCATGAACGAAAAGTCGAGGGTTTCCTCAAACCCACATATCAGGGCCGGTGCGACCACCCAGACCATTATGCTGGCGGTGATCCTTGCTTTGCTTCCCACCACCGCAGTCGGCATTTATAATTTCGGGAAACATGCACTTTTTCTCGTGATCGTATGTGTTCTGTCAGCAGTGATCGCAGAACTTTGTTTCTGCCTGATCGTAAAAAAGAAGATCACCGTTTCTGACGGATCAGCAGCCCTTACGGGACTTTTGCTGGGACTGAACCTTCCGCCCCGTGCACCCCTTTGGATGGGCGCCTTGGGAGCGGTATTTGCCATCGTTGTGGTAAAAATGCTCTTCGGAGGTCTGGGACAGAACTTTATGAATCCGGCATTGGGAGGCCGCTGCTTTCTGATGCTTTCCTTTACCAGGATCATGACGGACTTTACTACGGACACCTATTCCGGTGCAACTCCCCTTGCACTGGTGAAGGCAGGAGAAAAGACGGATATCTACAAAATGGTCATGGGAACCACCGCGGGAACCATCGGTGAGACCAGCATGATCGCCATTGTGGCAGGCGCCTGCCTGCTGCTGCTTTTGGGGGTCATCGATCTGCGGATCCCCGGAACCTATATCGCAACCCTGGTGGTGTTTTTATTACTGTTTTCCGGCAGAGGTGCGGACTACGATTATATCGCAGGCAATCTTGCCGGCGGCGGACTGATGCTGGGAGCATTCTTCATGGCTACGGATTACGTTACCAGGCCAATCACCAAAAAGGGTCAATATCTGTACGGTATCCTGCTGGGAATCCTGACGGGAATTTTCCGTGTCTTCGGACAGAGCAGTGAGGGCGTATCCTATGCCATCGTACTCGGCAATCTCTGCGTGCCCCTGATCGAAAAGATCACCTGGCCGAAACCCTTTGGGAAAGGGGGCGAGAGAGCATGAAAGAGATGTTTAAAAACGCCTGCATCCTCCTTGCCATCACCCTGATCAGCGGACTGGTACTGGGATTTGTATATGACCTGACAAAAGAGCCCATCCGGGTGCAGCAGGAGAATAAAAAGAACGAGGCATACAAGGCCGTGTTTGCGGATGCCAGCGAGTTTGAAGTGATCTCCGAAAAACCGGATCTGGATCCTGCGGATGTGACGGCTTATGTGGCAGCCAAGGGCTATGATGCATCGGTGGATGAGATTCTGGCGGCCCTGGATGCCAATAAAAACAGGATCGGTTATGTTCTTGTGATCACGGATCATGAAGGCTATGGCGGAGATATTACCTTTGCCATGGGAATAACCCAGGAAGGGATTTTAAACGGCGTATCCCTCCTTTCCATTTCCGAGACGGCCGGACTGGGTATGCGGGCCGAAGAAGTACTGGTGCCCCAGATGCCCGGCAAAGATATGAATCATGAGATCAGCTTTACCAAAACCGGAGGAGCCGGGGAAAATGATGTAGATGCCATCTCCGGCGCAACCATAACCACAACCGCTTTTGTCAACGGCATCAATGCCGGACGGACGGTATTTACAGAGCTTCTTCTGGCTGGAAAGGGGGCGGTATAAATGGCTGATACGGCAAAAAATACGGAATCCTTAAACAATACCCCACAGATGCCTGCGGCTCTGGAACGGCTTTATAACGGCCTGATCAAAGAAAACCCCACCTTTGTACTGACTCTGGGTATGTGTCCTACCCTTGCGGTTACCACTTCCGCCATGAACGGTCTGGGCATGGGTCTTACCACCATGGTGGTGCTGGCGCTTTCCAATGCATTCATCTCATTGCTCCGGAAAGTCATACCGGATAAGGTGCGTATCCCGGCATTTATCGTGATCATCGCTTCTTTTGTAACGGTGATGGAGCTTTTGCTGGAAGGATATCTGCCATCCCTGTACGATGCTTTGGGAATCTACATTCCCCTGATCGTTGTAAACTGTATCATTCTGGGGCGTGCGGAAAGCTATGCTTCCAAAAATCCCGTGATCCCGTCCTTCTTTGACGGTGTGGGTATGGGACTTGGATTTACCTTTGCCCTTACCTGTATCGGACTTGTAAGGGAGCTTCTGGGAAGCGGCAAGATCTTCGGGGCAACGGTTATGCCCGAAAGCTTTGAGCCCATTTCCATCTTTATTATGGCACCCGGTGCCTTCTTTGTTCTGGCAGCTCTGACGGCAGTACAGAATGTGATCAAAGAGCGGGGCGAAAAACAGGGAAGGGACATGTCGAAGATCGGATCCGGATGTCCCGGAGGCTGCAACAGCTGCAATATTGAAGGGTGCCTGAGCAGAGGCGCGGTTGCAGAAGAAACCGGGAAAACAGAGGTGAAAAAAGCAACTGTGAAACCGGCTGAGACGAAGCAGAGTAAAGCAACAGAGAATGAAGAGAAAGGAGAGGAGAACGCATGACAAATCTGATTTTGATCGCCATCGGTTCGGCACTGGTAAATAATGTGGTTCTCTCTCAGTTCCTGGGCCTGTGTCCGTTCCTTGGCGTTTCCAAAAAAGTAAAGACCGCAAGCGGTATGGGAATGGCCGTGATCTTTGTCATTACCATTGCATCCTTTGTGGCAGCACTGATCTACCGGTTTATCCTGCTGCCTTTGGACCTTGCCTATTTAAAGACCATTGTATTTATTCTGGTCATTGCGGCGCTGGTGCAGTTTGTGGAGATGTTTTTGAAAAAGAATGTGGTTTCGCTGTATCAGTCCCTGGGCGTATATCTTCCGCTGATCACTACCAACTGTGCGGTTTTGGGCGTGGCCCTTACCAATGTGCAGAAATCCTACGGTCTGGCGGAAAGTGTTGTAAACGGCTTTGCCACGGCGGCAGGTTTTGCCATCGCTATCATCATTCTGGCAGGACTTCGGGAAAAAATGGAATACAACGATATCCCCGGTCCCTTTAAGGGAACGCCCATCGTTTGTATTACCGCAGGCCTTATGGCCATCGCATTTTGCGGTTTCTCGGGATTGTTTTAACATATGTGAATTCATAAAATCTGCTTTGGCAGAGATGGGAGAAGCGAATGAATGTTTCATCTATTTTGATCGCAACGGCCATCGTTGCAGCCATCGGTCTGCTCATCGGTTTGTTTTTGGGCATTGCCGGTATCAAATTTAAAGTCGAAACGGACCCGCGGGAAGAAGAGATCCTGGCAAACCTTCCCGGTAATAACTGCGGCGGCTGCGGTTATCCCGGCTGCTCGGGACTTGCGGCGGCCATTGTGGCCGGAGAGGCACCGGTTTCCGGATGCCCTGTAGGCGGTTCTGCAGTAGCTTCCAAGGTTGCAGCCATCATGGGAGAAGAAGCGGCAGATACGGAGCGTATGGTGGCCTTTGTAAAATGCAACGGCAACTGTGAAAAGGCCAATACTGACTATGATTATGTGGGCACAAAAGATTGCCGCATGGCACAGTTTGCTCCCGGCGGCGGCCCCAAAAGTTGCAATGCGGGATGTATGGGCTACGGAAGCTGCGTTTCCGCCTGCCCCTTTGACGCCATCCATGTGATTTCCGGTATTGCTGTTGTTGATAAGGAAAAATGTAAAGCCTGCGGAAAATGTATCGCCGTGTGCCCTAAGCATCTGATCGAACTGATCCCTTATTCCGCATCCTATGCGGTGGCCTGCAACAGCCATGAAAAAGGCCCGGTGGTCATGAAGGCCTGTCAGGCAGGATGCGTAGGCTGCATGCTCTGCCAGAAGAACTGTCCCGCCGAAGCGGTATCGGTTACGGATGCACTTGCCTCCATCGATCAGGAAGCCTGCAAAGGCTGCGGCATCTGCGCCGAAAAATGCCCTAAAAAATGTATCATAAATATTTAACATAAGAAAGGAAACAAAGCAACATGAAGACCAAAAACATTTGGGACACCTTTAAACCCGCCCAGCTTAAGGAGCTGGAAAGCCTCTGTGAAGGATATCGTTATTTCCTGGATCACGGAAAAACAGAAAGAGAGTGCGTGGATACCATTGTGGAGCGCATCGAAAAGGAAGGCTATGTGGAGCTTTCCAAGGCCATGAAAGCAGGAAAGAAGCTTTCCGCCGGAGCAAAGATCTATGCAGTCAATATGCAAAAAGCACTGGTGATGTTCCAGATCGGAAAAGAGCCCCTGGAAAACGGTATGAATATTCTGGGTGCCCACATTGATTCCCCCCGTATGGACGTAAAGCAGAATCCCCTGTATCAGGACAGCGATTTTGTATACCTTGATACCCATTACTACGGCGGTATCAAGAAATATCAGTGGGTAACCATTCCCCTGGCTTTGCACGGCGTTGTTGTAAAAAAGGACGGTACCACCGCCATCATCAACATCGGTGAGGACAAAGACGATCCCGTATTCTTCGTATCGGATCTTCTGATCCACTTAGCTGCACAGCAGATGGAGAAAAAGGGCGCCAAGGTCATCGAAGGCGAAGCCCTTGATATCATCGTAGGCAACAAGCCTCTGAAGCTGACTGCAGCCCAGAAGGCACAGGATAAAAAAGATGCTGAGAAAAATGATGAGAAGAAACCGGACCTGTTTACCAGACAGATCCTGCAGATCCTGAAAGCAGATTATGACATGGAAGAGGAAGATTTCCTTTCCGCAGAGATCGAAGTGGTTCCCGCAGGCCCTGCCAGAGAAGCAGGATTTGACCGCAGTATGATCCTCGGCTACGGACAGGATGACAGAGTATGTGCCTTCACTTCCTATGAAGCAATGCTGGCTGTCAAGAACCCCACCCGTACCGCCTGCTGCATTTTGGTAGACAAAGAGGAGATCGGTTCTGTGGGAGCCACCGGAATGGAGTCCAGATTCTTTGAGGACTGCGTGGCTGAGCTGATGGAGCTTTGCGGCGGATTCAGTGATCTGAAGCTCAGAAGAGCCCTTCGCAATTCCATGATGCTTTCCTCCGATGTGAGCGCAGGCTTCGATCCTTCCTATGCTTCCAGCTTTGAGAAGAAGAACGCAGCATTCCTCGGACATGGTATGGTATTCAACAAATTTACCGGAGCAAGAGGGAAATCAGGATCCAATGATGCCAATGCGGAATACATGGCAAAGATCAGAAAGATCATGGACGATGCAAAGGTATGCTACCAGACAGCAGAGCTTGGAAAGGTGGATATCGGCGGCGGCGGAACCATCGCATACATCCTTTCCCTGTACGGTATGGAAGTCATCGACTGCGGCGTTTCGGTTTTGAACATGCATGCACCCTGGGAGGCAACTTCCAAAGCAGACATCTATGAAACCTATCGCGGTTATCAGGCATTCTTAAAAGCATAAAATAAAAAAAATAAGACGGAACCGTCCGCACCTTAATCGGTGCGCAAAACGGTTCCGTCTTTTTTTATGAAGATCCCATCGATATCATCGATGCTCTCTATGTATTCCATGGCTTTTTCGCTGCCCAGGATCAGGCAGGTGGTGGAAAGCGCATCCGCTTCCGTTGCGGAATCCGCAAGGATGGTGGCGGAATCAAGGTCCGTATCCACCGGCATTCCCGTTGTAGGATCCAGAATGTGATGATACAGGGTATCCCCCATGGTAAAGCAACGCTCATAGGTGCCGCTGGTGACAACGCAGGAATGACTTCCCCGCTCATCCATGGCGGTTACCGTTTCTTCGAAGACACCGGGATCGGCAAAGGGCTTTTGAATGCCAACCTGATAGCCGGTTTTGTCCGGCTTGTTTCCGATACACTGTACATTTCCGCCCAGATTGATAATGGCATTTTCCACACCTTTTTCCAGAAGGAATTTTTTGAGCTGATCGGCGATATAGCCTTTGGCGATAAATCCGGGATCAATGGCAGCTTCCGGATCGGAGAGCCGTACCCTGGTGCCGTCTATTTCCAGTGCGGTATAATCCACGTGGGCCAGCGCTTTTTCCAGTCTGGAGGCCGGAGGCACCGCTGCAGTCTGGGGATTTGAGAAATCCCAGAGTTCTTTTACCGGATAGATGGTGATATCGATCATGCCGTTTGTGGTTTCGCAGAAGCGGTTTGCGGCATACAGCATGGTGGCGGTATCTTCGGAGACCTGCACAGCTTCACCGGCAGCATGATTGATCTTGTAGATATCGCTTTGGGGATCATCGGGGGCAAAGAGGGAATCATAAAAGGCACATTGCTCCATGGTATCATCCAGCAGTTTTTCTGTTTTCCCTTTTTGGGAGGGAGAACCGTAAAGGGTGATGGTCACCACCGTATCAAAATAGAAATCTGTTTTGGAATAGGCTTCCTGTCTTCCAGCGCAGCCGGTGAGCAGCAGGGGGATGAGCAGGAGCGCCCAATAAAAGCCTGTTTTTTTCATAAAACAAAATATAGCATATATTTTCTTGTATGACAACAGCACACGTGGTATCCTAGACGTATCATTTCAGCCGAAAAAACCATGAAAGGTCGAAGGGGACATGAAACTATCGGATAATCTGAACGGAAATAATGACAATGATAAGGCACCGCTGCTTTATTTGATGCTGGCGGCTGCGGGAACGGTACTTGTGATCGTTCTCATCGTTTTGATGGTCAATGATAAGGTGAAGACCAAACAGGGGAACGCTGCGCCGGATAGCGATGCTATGGCTTCGGAAGACGCCGCAGAGGCAGGCTCCGGGGATAATCTTACTGCGGATGATCTGGATTTTTGGGATATGTACAAAAAGGATCAGAGCGTATCCGACAATAAGGTCATCACGGACAAATCCTATGAGGACCGCATGAAGGAAAAGGCGGCCGAAGAGGAAGAGGCCCAGGAGGATCTTTCCGAAGGCGGCACCAAGACTAAGGTGGTGCGGCCGGACGGTACCGAACAGTGGGTGATGATCAACGCCTATATCAACCCCAACAAGTATAAGGAAGAATGCTTTGTTTACAAAGATCCCATGATGAAATACATTACCGAGGGAAAGACGGTTTCCGAACAGGGGGTCATGCTGGATGAGAAAGACGGGGCTGTGGATTTTGCGCTGTTAAAGCAGGCAGGTATACAGTTTGTGATGCTCCGTTTCGGCTATCGGGGCTACGAGACCGGAAAACTGAAAAAAGACGAATGGTTTGACGACCATCTGAAAGCTGCCACCGATGCGGGAATCATGGTGGGCGTTTACTTTGAATCTGCGGCAAAGGATGAGCAGGAGGCCATTGAAGAAGCGGCCTTTGTGATGAAGGGCCTTTCCGACCTGCAAACCGGTGTTACCGATCAGACGGCGTGCGTGGAGCCGGCGGATTCTGCTGCGACAGCTTCGGATCTGATTGCTTCGACGACAGCAGAGGGTACAGCTGATAGAACGCAGAAGAATATTGCAGAAGCCGGGAAACAAAATCAGGAAGAGGAAAAAAACAACGGTGAGTGGATGACGGGTGCTGTGAAAGCAAGTCAGGACGGCGATTCCGTGGAACTGCCGGATGAGCCGAAGGATGAAGAGAAAACCGACGTACAAACTGACGGGCAGGGAACCCAGACAGAAGGAGCCGTGGATGTGACAGATGCTGTTGTGGTGGAACAGATCGGGGATCAGATCCAGGAATCCCAGGATCAGTCTCCCGAGCTTCCGGTGCAGGAGGAAGAGGAAGAAGAGAAGGTGGAAGAGATCTCCATCAATGAACTTGTAAAGAACAGATCCATCACCTACCCTGTAGCCATTAAATTAGGACAGCCGGCTAACCACAGCAGCAGAACCGACAGTCTTCCCAAAACCATGGTGAGCCTGATTGCCAATACCTATACGAAGATGATCCGTCAAAAAGGATATAAGCCCATTGTATGGGCCGATAAATACTGGCTGCTGCGAAGAGCTGATCTGACCCAGTTTACCCAGGGAACAGAAGTGGTCTTAGAGCAGATGGGAACGGTTCCCGACTACCCGTATGAATTTTCGCTTTGGCAATATCAGTCAAACGGGAAAATACAGGGACTTCAGAAGGAAGTCCGTATGATGATGAGTTTTGTGGACTTTAAAGCGGGATGATCATACGCGGGACTTTGACAGTTTTTTAATATACCGGTCAAAGGCAGCTGCAAACTGTATGCTGTCATAGTGCTCGGCATATTCTCTCGGTGAAATGTTCTCAATGTAGTTTACGGGATAGTCTTTTTCAATGCCATATCGCTTGCAAAGGTCAGCGGCCTTGTTATAGGCAATGGCTGCGCTTGTCAGATCATCATAAACGCCTATGATACGGTTGCCCTTAATGTGGATCAGCGCTTTGTAGCGATACTGCCCAAAGTCTCCCTCCCGCAGGACGCCGTGATAGGGATTGATGATCTCGATATTGGAATAGCGGAAATCCCTGTCATCTCCGTTTCGGAACAGATAATCCCTGCCTTTTACGGCAAAGGGACGGATCCCGTAGCGGGTGGCAATGGTTACCTGCATCCCGTAATCGGCAACGAAAAGATGGCTTCCCCGCTGCATGATCTTTCTGGTGGAATAGTAAAACAGATCCTCCTTATCAAAGACCAGACGGTCTGAAGGGGAGAGATAGTAATAAAAAAAGTTCTGCCGGATATAGATGGGCGTGGAAAAGTACAGACCGTTATCCCTGAGGTTGCAAAGGACCACCAGCTTTTCATGGGAAAGGGGAGTTTTCTTTGCCAGAGATTCCAAAGCGTCTATGGGATAGCGCTTTTTTTGCGAAAGGATCTTTGTTGCCCAAAGATAAGCATCGCCGGCTTTTTTCTCGCTGTCAAAGCTGCCAAGGGAAATATGTTTCCCTCCGGCGGTCAGAGAGGCCCGAAAAGAGCTTTTTCCGTTTTTCAGTTTTGTACAATATACGCCCTTTGTGCTCATAGGATCATTATATAATAACAGAATCAGAAAGGAAACTGTAAACCAATGAAAGTATTGTATCTGCTTTTGGCCTTTGTGCCGGTAAGTATTGCGGCTCATTTCGGAGGAATGAGTCAGACCGGGGTCTTTGTTTTTTCCTCCCTGGCCATCATTGCCCTGGCGGGGATCATGGGAAAGGCAACGGAAAGTGCGGCTCACTACTTAGGCGGCCGGCTGGGAGGCTTTTTAAATGCCACCTTCGGAAATGCCACAGAACTTTTGATCAATATATTTGCCATTAAGGCAGGGCTTTATGATGTGGTCAAAGCCAGCATCGCGGGAGCGGTGATCGGAAACATTTTGCTGGTGCTCGGTCTTTCCATGCTATGCGGCGGACTCAAATACAGGGTACAGAAATTCGATATCAAATCCGTAGAGATGAATTCCAGCATGCTGCTTTTTGCAGTGATCGGTCTTTGCGTACCGGCGATTTTCGTGCATACACTTCCCGAGACTTCCTCAAAAACAGCAGAGCTTTCGCTTGTTGTGGCAGTTTTGATGTTTGCATTGTATCTGATGCAGATGCTCTTTTCCTTTGTAACACATAAGGATTACTTTGAAGCGGCAACGCAGGAAGAGGAAGCGCCGGAATGGTCTTTGAAAAAATCCCTGTTGATCCTTCTTGGCGTTACGGTGCTTATCGGTATCGAATCCGAGCTCTTTACCGGATCCGTGGAAGCCATGACCGATGCGGTGGGACTTTCCGCCGGCTTTGTGGGCATCGTTCTGATCCCCATCATAGGCAACGCGGCAGAGCACAGCACTGCGGTGATCATGGCCATGAAAAACAAGCTGAATGTTTCCGTGGAGGTCAGTGTGGGATCCAGTCTGCAGATCATTTTATTTGTTGCGCCGGTGCTTTTGTTTATCAGCTATATCTGGAAGCCCATGAGCCTGATGTTTACGCCCTTTGAACTGGCAGCCATGATCTTTTCCGTGATCATTGCAAACCGGGTGGTGGAAGACGGGCAGTCCAACTGGCTGGAAGGCGCCCAGCTGGTGGCTATTTACGTGATACTGGCGGCGGCATTTCTGATCGTGTGACAGCAGCAACGTAAACGTTATGGTTTGCGCAGCGGCAGAATTCATTCAGGGAATAAATGCGGACGAATCGCAAAAAACGGGTAGAGTATGACAGGAAGAGGGTTGTATCGGAATCATATCTGCAGGTACAATGTAGCGAGAAAATGAAAGGTACAGGATGTGATGAAAATGCAGAATGAAACAAATGTGAAAAATAAGCTTCCCGAGAACCTGGGACGGCGGATCGGCATGTCTTTAGCCGGCGTGATCATCTGTGCGGTCAGCGTCGGCGTCTTTAAGATTGCAGCACTTGGAGTGGATCCCTTTCAGTCTTTTATGGCCGGACTCGATTTTCTGGTCCCCCTGGATTTCGGCCTCCTTTATATCATTGCAAATGCAATCCTGTTCTTTTTCGCATTTTTCTTTGACAGACACTATATCGGTATCGCAACTTTTATCAATCTGTTTTTATTGGGGTATATCACCCAGTTTACCTATGCTTACCTGCAGACGGTGATCGTAGAGCCGTCTCTTTTGGTCAGAGCCATATGCCTTCTGATCGGTGTGGTGGTGATCTGCTTTGGCTCTGCCTTCTATATGACGGCGGATCTTGGAGTCTCCACCTATGATGCGGTGGCGCTGATCATCTGCAATACCTGGAAAAAGGGAAAGTTCCAGTATGTTCGGATCATTACGGATCTTTGCTGTGTTATCATCGGTGTGACGCTGTTTCTTATCGGAGGAGGAAAGGCCGGAAGTATTCCCACCATTGCCGGTGTGGGTACCATCATCACAGCCTTTTTTATGGGGCCGCTTATTGAATTTTTCAACGTGCATGTGGCAAGACCGGTTCTGAACAGAGCAACGAAAAAAGAAAGATGATGGGAGTTACCTGAAAAGGAGCAAAAAAAGCTGAAAAAGGAGGAGGCAGCCATGGGTGTGAAATGGGGCGTTTTGGGAACTGCAAATATAGCAAGGGGATGTACCATCCCGGGAATGAAAATGGCGGCAGACTGTGAACTTTATGCCATTGCCGGAAGAGACGCAAAAAAGGTGGAACAGTTCCGGTCGCAGTTTGGATTTGAAGTGGGTTATACAGGCTATGAAAAACTTTTGGAAGATCCTAAGGTGCAGGCGGTTTATATTCCCCTTCCCAACCATTTACACAAAGAATGGGTGATCAAAGCCCTTCGGACAGGCAAACATGTATTATGTGAAAAACCTTTGGGACTTAGCGCCGATGAAGTAGAGGAGATGTTTGGGGTAGCAAAAGAAGAAAAGGTTCTATTGATGGAAGCCTATGCTTACCTTCACAGTCCCTATATTGCAGC
Source organism: Lachnospiraceae bacterium (assembly GCA_024685005.1). Classification (GTDB taxonomy): domain Bacteria; phylum Bacillota; class Clostridia; order Lachnospirales; family Lachnospiraceae; genus RGIG7926. Next base: position 8,440 of record JAIKWF010000132.1, on the reverse strand, counting down.
ATTGAAACGGGAACTTCAAAGCGGCTGTATAGGAGAGGTGGACTATATCGAAACCGCATTTCTGACGCAGGGGTATGAGGATGATATCCGGATTTACAAAGAGACCGGCGGAGGAGCTGTCTATGATCTGGGTTGCTATTGCACCACCATGATCCTGACATTGACAGACAGCATACCCTCTTATGTGATGGCAAATGCTGAGATCAACGAAAACGGGGCCGATATTTTTGCAAGCGCCATTATGAAAATGCAAAACGGTATCCGGGCAGCTTTTACGGTGGGCATGATGCTCGGCGTGGGAACAGATGCAAGAAAAGACAGGCTTTACATACATGGCTCAAAAGGATGCATCAATTCTTCTGTGGAATATAATCAGCAGGGAATTTTGCGCTATAAGGTGACTTCCAACGGAAACACGCATGAAAAGTCTGTGGAAGCAGGGCAGAATTATGCCCTTGAGATCGAGCAGATGAACCGCTGTATCCTGCAGGGCGAACAGCCCCACATATCGGAAGCGTTCTCTGTCAAAAATGCGAAGGTCCTTGACCTGATCCTTGAAAAGATCGGGTATTGAAACACTGAAATAATCAAAAGCTCCGGAGGTCATCCATGTTAACTTATGTGTATTATCCGCTTCTTTTGCTTCTTTTGTTTTGGGGCGCAAAGGTATATAAAGCCGGCGAATGGAATGAAGAGGTTCTTTCATTTGATCACACCAAAGCCTTTCTGGGGTTTTGTGCCATTCTGATCATGTTCCATCACATCTCCCAGCAGACCTGTGCACCCTGGCTTTCTCCTATTTGGATACGTCACGGATTTGATCCCTTCGTCTTTGTGGGACATCTGTGTGTGGCTGTTTTTTTCTTCTGCTCCGGATATGGTATGTATACAGGATCGAAGAAGAAAGAGGACTTCTTTCGGCACTATTTTACTAAAAGAATTCTGCCGATCCTGATCCCGGCCTTTGTGATGTGGATGATCTTTTATAGCATCGAAAAGTCGCAAGGGATGAAGATCCCTGCGCCGGTGTGGGTCAATGCCTATCAGTATATCTGGTATATACCGGCAATCCTCTACCTTTATGGGGCTTTTTATCTGAGTTTTCGCAGGATCAAAAAAGAGTGGCTGTCCTTTTTGCTGCTATTGATCGCAACCATTGTATATGCTGTTTTATGTCCGATTTTCGGTGCCGGAACCTGGTGGTATAATACCCATCATCTTTTCATCATCGGCGCGCTGGTGGCAAAGCACAAAGAAGCGGTCCTTCGTTTTTTTAAAAAGGGATATCTGTTTTGGACGGTGCTTTTTTTCCTGATCACGGCTGTTTTCTTCTGGGCGTCGAACTACTATGAGCAGCTCATCGGGCTGATGCACAGACCCTATAATGAAATGGAACATTATTTTGTGGAACTGACGGGGCAGAGCATCAGCAGCATATCCGTTGTCTTTTTTCTCCTGCTCATCGGAATGAAAATCAGGATCGGCAACCGAGTATTGTCGTTTTTGGGAACCTTTACCCTGGAACTGTATCTTGTACATCCCCTGTTTGTACAGATCTTTGATCACAGATTTGTTTTTGACGGCGGCAAGCCGCTGTATTATATCAAAAATCCGGCACTGTATGCTTTGGCGGTGATCCTGCCGGCAATTCCCCTTGCATTTTTTCTGCATGCGGCTGTAAGGAAGAATATAGGCCGGAAATTCCGGAAATGAAGATAACGTGCAGGGCGGTGGGCATGGCAGTGGCGCATAAAAACAATGGCGCCAAAGCAGAAATTATGATATGATATGAATGCTGATGCCGATTCAGATGAGAAGAAAATTTGAAAGGAGTATGGATATGTTTGGAAAAGAATTAAAACAACGGATCAAGCGTTTCGGAGCGCTGCTTATGGCAGCTGTGCTTGCTATGCCTGCGCTTCCGGCAGCAGCCGGAGAGACAGAAAAAAGCACTGTCGATATCGCAGAGATACGGCCGGGGGACATGCTGCAGCCCGGAACGGAGGTGACAATCTCTGAAGAGGATGCATTTGTTCAGCTTGCTTATTGCGATTATGGAGATGAAAATTACCTGGACACTCTTATGCGTGATTATGTTGGGAAGGGATCGTTTACGATCCCGGAATACAATGAAAACATTATTTTAGACACTATTTCAAAAAAGAATATGTTAGGACTTACGAAGGAAAAGGTCGAAGAAAAAAGCTTGAAACTGAATCCGGATGATTTTTCCGGCTGGAAAGTGATAGAGGCAGATTATTTTTTTGACGGCAGCGAGCTGGGAAAATTGATGATTTTTGTCGCTGAGCCTAAAGAAGCATCCGCTAAAACGATGACGGTAAGCTGCAATACCACGGTTGACGTACAAGATGAAGGGGATGACAAACAGACACCGGAGCAAGACGAAGAGAATGACAAACAGACACCGGAAATTGTCAAAGAGCCCTCGGTTGAACTGGCCGGTTTTGATTCGAAGAGCGGTGAATTCCTTTCTAAGGATAAAAACGGCAATCTGATCGCTTCTCCCGGAGATATGATCTTTGCCTGGACAAAACATGTGGATGGCTATGTTTCTTTTCTGGATCTAAGTTTTGAGGGGCCGGACGGAGAAGGATACAGAGGTAATGACTGGGTTTTTGAGGCGGCGTACTATAAAAAGGCCGAGGAGCCTGAATGCTGGTCTTTAAAACAAACAGAGGATATATGCCAGCGGTGCGAATTCCTGCCGGAAGATGCGGATGCGGTAACGATCTTTGTGATGCCGAATAAAAACATATCGGTAAATGCACGGTATGAGAAAGGCAAACTTGTAGATTTCACCATTGGTAAAAAGCTTTTGGAATCAGATATGGTTACAATTACCTGCAATCCGGGCATCAAAGCGTATTGTTCTAATGTGACTTCTATTTATACCGGGAATCTGGGCAAAGAGTGCACACAGTTCGAAAAGAAATATATTAGTTATTTGATCTTTAAAGCAGATCCTGCGGAGCTTGAAGCGGGGAAGACGATAAAAGGCTTTCGCATTACTACAAACGCTGAAGGGGAAGAAAGCAAGGTGGTAGAAACAGCGTTCCTGCCCGGATTTCAGGCCGCTTATAGAGCTGTAAATAAAATAGACGGAAACGCATGGACGGTCGATCCTGTTTATTATGAGGGTGAGACGAAGGATCTTAATCTGGATCTTTCCGGTGATGCGCCTGTTATACAAAAGCCGGAAGACGGAAGCATTCAAAACCGGGTGGTACATAATGCCTTAAATGAAAAAAGCAGGGATTATGATCGTACGGATTTTTATGATTATCCGGAATTTTTTAGTGTAATGGAATCGGAGCGGCCCCAGGAAAAGTATTATCTCCGGGGGAATGAGGAGGATAAGTTAAGAGAATTATGGGTGACCAGAAAGAATATGATCGATTTGAATAAAGACGGCATCTATGACGTTCTTGAGAAGATGCATCGTTCATCCGGTGAGATCACCTGGGTCCGCCTTGCCGGGGCGCAGTACTGCGAGGAGGAAAGCTATACCATCAATCTTGGCTGCGACGGTTACGGTAAGCTCACCCTGAAGGTAAGGGATAAAAGCAAGGAGCCAAAGCCTGACCCGGAGGATCCGAAGCCGGCAGATCCGAAACCGGCAGATCCGAAACCGGCAGATCCGAATCCTTCACCCGATACCCCGGATAAAAAGGATGACACTGTGACCGCAGTGCCCAAAGTGGGGGATAAGATCAAAGACGAAAAAACAGGGAATACCTATAAGGTTACACAGACCCCGGATGACGGCGGGAACGGCGTCGGAAGCGTTACGATGAGCAGTGCGAAAGTGAAAAAGAAGACTGTCGTGATCCCGGCAACTGTCGAAAATAACGGCAAGATCTATAATGTCACTTCAGTTGACAAAAATCTGCTCAAAGGTCTTAAAAAAGTTAAGACCCTTGACGTGGGAAAGAATGTCAAAAAGCTTCCTGCCGGTCTTATCAAAAAGCAGAAAGGTGCTTTAAAGATCAAGATCAGGAATACAAAGAGCGTAATCAACTTTAGCAAGTCCTTCTTCAAGGGACGCAAAGGAAAAGTTACCATTCTTGTTCCGAAAAAGATGCTTAAGAAGTACAAAAAAATGATCAGAAAAAAGAAGATCAGTAAATATGTAACGCTGAAGAAATATTGACAAGTGTTCTTCAGTATGCTATATTACTAGGGTATGCCGCCTGGCGGGGTAGAAGAGGCGTAAGATCAGCCCACCGAAGCCAGCGAGATTTGAAATAGGAGGTGCCTTATGTACGCAATTATTGCAACAGGTGGAAAGCAGTACAAAGTAGCTGAAGGCGATGTGATCAACGTTGAGAAGCTCGATGCAGAAGCAGGCAGTACTGTTACATTTGACCGTGTACTTGCAGTAAGCGATGCTACCCTGAAGGTTGGTTCTGACGTAGCTTCTTCTTCCGTAACCGCTACGGTTGTAGAGCAGGGCAGAGGCAAGAAGGTAATCGTTTACAAGTACAAACCCAAGACAGGTTTTCATAAGAAAAACGGTCACAGACAAGCATACACCAAAGTAAAGATCGAAAAGATCAATGCATAAGTGATATGACAAAAATTACTATTTATGAGGACGGATCCGGAAGCTATTTGGGATTTTCCTATGAAGGACATGCCGGGGCCGCACAGGCCGGCGAAGACATCGTATGTGCAGCATTATCCATGCTTGGCATCAATACGGTCAACGCCATTGAAAAACTGGCACTGCCCGATGGCGGATATGAAGATGCATCGGATCCCGAAAAGGGATATATCAGCATCAGGATCAAGGAGCCCTGCCATGATTCCGACCTTTTGATCGAAGCAATGATCATGGGCGTGAATTATCTGACGGAGGCTTATCCTCAATATGTCCGGTTAAAACGTAAAGGAGGTGTAACCGATGATCGCATTTGACCTTCAATTTTTTGCACATAAGAAGGGAGTGGGATCCACCAAGAACGGTAGAGATTCCGAGTCCAAAAGATTAGGAGCAAAAAGAGCAGACGGCCAGTTCGTAAAGGCCGGTAATATTCTTTATCGTCAGCGTGGTACCAAGATCCATCCCGGTATCAATGTAGGACGCGGTAATGATGATACACTTTACGCACTTGTTGATGGCGTACTTCGTTTCGAGAGAAAAGGAAGAAGCCTGAAGCAGGCAAGTGTATATCCTGCAGAAGACTAAAAACGGTAAGGCTCCGGACATTTGTTTGGAGCCTTTCTTTTATTGTAATTGTTACGGAAAGGGTAGCATATGGGTTTTGCCGACAGAGCGAAAATTTATATCAGAAGCGGAAAGGGCGGAGACGGCCATATTTCTTTCAGACGGGAAAAATATGTGCCCAACGGCGGTCCTGACGGCGGAGACGGCGGAGACGGCGGCAGTGTGATCTTTGAAGTGGATGAAGGTCAGAATACGCTTGCCGATTATCGTCATGTCCGCAAATACTGTGCAGGCGACGGAGCGGAAGGCGGCAAGCGAAACTGCCGCGGTAAAAACGGTGATGACATCGTGCTGAAGGTTCCGGAAGGAACGGTGATCAAGGAACTGAACACCGGAAAAGTGATCTGCGATATGTCGGGAGATATGCGACGCTTTGTGATCTTAGAAGGCGGTAAGGGAGGAAACGGAAACCAGCATTATGCGACTTCCTCCATGCAGGCACCCCGCTATGCACAGCCCGGCCAGAGTGCCAGAGAACTGGAGCTTTTTCTGGAGCTGAAGGTGATTGCTGATGTGGGCCTTGTGGGATTCCCCAATGTGGGCAAATCCACATTTTTATCCAGAGTTACCAATGCAAGACCGAAGATCGCCAATTATCATTTCACCACTTTGCAACCCAATCTGGGTGTGGTGGATATGGAAGGCGGGCAGGGCTTTGTCATCGCCGATATTCCCGGGCTCATCGAAGGAGCTTCCGAAGGCGTGGGACTGGGATTTGAATTCCTGCGTCACATTGAACGCACGAAGGTGCTGATCCATATGGTGGATGCGGCGGGGACCGAAGGACGGGATCCGGTAGAAGACATCCGTGCGATCCGCAGCGAGCTGGAAAAGTACAGTCCTTCCATTGCCGCAAGACCGCAGATCATTGCAGCCAATAAAATGGATGCTGTCAGCGGTGATAAAACGGAAGTGCTGGATAAACTCCGGGCAGCTTTCAAGCCGGAAGGCATCAAGGTGATCCCCATTTCAGCAGTCAGCGGCGAAAACGTGAAAGAGCTGATCTACGAAGTATGGGAGATCTTAAAGGAACTGAAGGAAGAGAACATTGTCTTTGAGCCGGAATTTTTCCCCATGGAAGATTCTTTGAAGATGTCGGAGCCTTTCACGGTGACCTACGATCCGGAGGAAGACGAGTATGTGATCGAAGGTCCCAGGATCGAAAAAATGCTGGGTTATACCAATATCGAATCGGAAAAGGGTTTCGTATTTTTCCAGAATTTCCTGAAAGACAACGGGATCCTGCAGCAGCTTGAGGACCTTGGCATCAAAGACGGTGATACCGTCAGGATGTATGGCCTGAGTTTTGATTATTACAAGTAAGGAGCGTATCATGACAAGCAAACAACGTTCTTATCTGAAAGGACTGGCCATGAATATCGATCCCATCGTACAGGTGGGAAAAGGCGGCGTTACGCCGGAGCTTTGCGCCGGTGTGGAAGAGTGCTTTCATACAAGGGAACTGATCAAATTAAACGTTCTGAAGAACTGTCTGGATGATCCGAAGGCTCTGGCACAGACCATCGCAGAGCATACCCGTTCTCAGGTGGTACAGGTGATCGGACGGAAAATCGTTTTGTACAAACAGGATCGTGACAATCCGAAGATCGTTTTACCGCGCTAACCGGAGAGACCGCTATGAAGGAGCAGGGAACTTTTAGCAAAAAAGTGGGCATCATGGGTGGCAGCTTTAATCCCATTCATACAGGTCATTTGTTTATGGCCCAGAGGGCGATGGAAGACTTTTGCCTGGATGAAGTGGTATTTATTCCCACTGGTCTGCAATGGATGAAAAAAGACGATCCCGATGTGCTGGAAGGCAGTATCCGCCTGGCGCTTACAAAGGAAGCGGTTTCGGATAATCCGAAGTTTTCCGTATCGGATATTGAGATCCTGCGGCAGGGACCGACTTATACCTGTGAGACTTTTGCCCAGCTCCATGAAAGTGAGCCGGAGACGGAGTGGTTCTATATTGTAGGGGCCGATACCCTTGCCAATATGGAAAAATGGAAAAACCCGGAGCTGGTTTTTTCCGGAGCTGTTATTTTGTGTGCGGTTAGAAGCGGCACGGAAAAAGAAGCGCTTTTGGACCTGATCGGTCGTTTGTCTGAGAAATTTACTGCAGACATTCGTTTTCTGGATCTGCCCCGTATGGATATTTCTTCAACGGATATCAGAAGGCGGATCAAAGAAGGAAAGAGCATCCGGTATATGGTACCGGAGAAGGTCAGAGAGCGGATCGAAAAAGAAGGTTATTATGCAGAAAGAGAAATGGGATAAACAGGTCAAAGACCTGACCCGGTGCATGGAAAAAGAGCTGGATGAAAAAAGATTCCGGCATACCATGTCTGTGGCGCAAACAGCAGCCTGTATGGCCATGCGCTATGATGTGGATCCTTATAAGGCATATGTGGCGGGACTTTTGCATGACTGTGCAAAATGCATCAAGAATAAAAAGAAGCTGGAGCTGGCTGAAATGTATGACATTCCCGTTTCGGCGCCGGCAAAGGAGAATCCCGATCTGTTGCACGCACCTTTGGGAAGCGTTTTGGCAAAGGAGCGGTACGGCATCACCGATCCGGAGATCCTTTCGGCCATTATGTATCACACCACGGGAAAGCCTAATATGACGAAGCTGGAGATGATCCTTTATATCGCCGATTATATTGAGATCCACAGAAAGATGCTGCCGCTTTTGGAGCGGGCAAGGAGTCTTGCCTTCGTTTCACTGGAAGAGTGCATGTGCGTGATCCTGGAAAGCACCTTATCTTACCTTGGGAAAAACGGCGCCATGCTGGATCCTATGACCAAAGAAACCCTGACATATTATAACAATTTGAACTGACAGAATCATAAGAAGGGAAGCAGTATGAGTAATCTGACACCGAAAGACGCTGTGATCGCAGCAGTGAATGCATTGGAAAGTAAAAAAGCAGAAGATATCAGAATCATTGATATCGGAAAAGTTTCTCCCCTGGGAGATTATTTTATCATCTGCAACGGTAACAACCGCAATCAGGTTCAGGCCCTTGCAGATCATGTGGAAGAGACCCTGGGTCGCATGGGATTTGAAAGACGTCCAGTGGAAGGATACGAGAATGCAAACTGGATCCTTTTGGACTATCATGATGTGATCATTCATATTTTTGATAAGGAGAACAGGTCCTTCTACGATATTGAGCGGATCTGGCG